>JAGOSC010000023.1 GCA_018062515.1 Candidatus Omnitrophota bacterium | reverse complement strand
GGCATATGGGAGCTTAACTGCGAGTCCGACAGGACGAGCAGATAGGAAACTAGGACCTAGTGATCCGGTGGTAGATTATGGGATTGCCATCGCTCAACGGACAATAGGTACTCCGGGGATAACAGGCTGATAGCGTTCGAGAGTTCATATCGACAACGCTGTTTGGCACCTCGATGTCGGCTCATCGTATCCTGGGGCTGGACAAGGTCCCAAGGGTCCGGCTGTTCGCCGGTTAAAACGGTACGTGAGCTGGGTTTAGAACGTCGTGAGACAGTTCGGTCTCTATCTGGTGTGGGCGTTCGATACTTGAAGGGGAGCTCTCTTTAGTACGAGAGGACCGAGAGAGACAAACCTCTGGTGTTCCAGTTATCCTGCCAAGGGTAATGGCTGGGTAGCCACGTTTGGAAGGGATAAGCGCTGAAAGCATATAAGCGCGAAGCCCCCCCCAAGATTAGGTATCGTGGTCGTAAGACGACAGGCTCCTTGTAGACTACGAGGTTGATAGGCCGCGTGTGTAAGACCAGAAATGGTTTCAGCTAAGCGGTACTAATAAGCCGAACGCTTGACCTTTTATATAATGGCAGGTGATAAGAGAGATTGATAATTTATTATCAGCTTCTCTTATCACTATCGCCTTATACTAAAAGATATTATTCTTTATACCATCACATAGTTGTCAAACATTTCAGTGTTCTTGTTTATGATCAGAACACAACACCTTTCCGGTGGTTATACTGTAGGGGCAACACCCGTTCCCATTCCGAATACGGAAGTTAAGCCCTACGAGGTCGATGGTACTTTAGTCGCAAGGCTATGGGAGAGTAGAAAGTCACCGGTTTAATATCAACCCCGCTTCAGAAATGGAGCGGGGTTTTTTTATTTAATGGAATTAATGTTGAAAGATTGATTCTTTATAAATGGTGGTTGGACTAAAAAAATAAATTTATGAAATGAAATAATATTAGACTTATGAAAGGGGCGAGGATTAACACCATAAACAGTATTCGACCGATGCTCGTTTTTGCATTTTTAAATTTATTTATGAAGAAGTGGGTGTATATACTAAGCCACAATAAAACAGCAATTGCCTCATAAAATTTGTGATAAGAATTTTGAAATCCAGTATGGTTAAAATACCACAGCAAAAGGTTAGAAATCAGTGATAAGAGAAAAGCGATTCCAATGCTTTTAATCCGTTTAATTTTAAAGGAAAGTTCTAGCAAATACCACAAAGGCAGAAATGATGAAAGTAGAATCGGGGTAATAGTAATTATGAGATAAAGCAAAGAAAAGAAAGTACTCATGCCTGCATACTATCACAATTCACTGAATAAGCTAAACAGAAATCATAAAGAGTAATTCTTAGCTTTTCTTTTGGGATTCTTTTTGAAAAGCAAATAAATATTCTTCTTTGAATGCATATAAAAACCAAACTAATGTGGAGGGTAGATAGAAGGCTGTTGAAAAGAAGAAAATGGTGAGAAGCGCAAGCCAACCGCTTTCATAATAAATAGCTTGATATTCATTAAGAACGAAAGAATTTCCGATAATATCAAAAATAATTTTCAAGATAAATAAAATTCTCCACATATGAATATGCTTGGCTGGTCGCTGATAGATAAACAAGAATAGTGGTACGCATTGGAATAGATTAAAATAGATCTGAATCGTATTATAAAAATAATTGATATAGAAAAGATAGTCGAAGGCGACCAGTATGATAAAGTAATCATTGATTTGTGTGTTAGGTTGGAAAAAAATAATCAGTTTTCTATACGCTGCAAAAAATAAGCAGACTAAATAAATTTTCCAAATCCAATGTGGTTTATTATTTAAGATTGTGTTTGTCTTCATGGCCTGTTTAAATTTTGTAAATTTTCAATGTGTTCAAATATAACACATTTAGAAAAATTTTTTTAAAAAACCTTTTGAATTTGGATTAAACTGTATGATATTATACTTCAAATATGGAAACAGATTTTAATAATATTATTGATCAGATTTGCGAGCAAGATTCTCGCTATAAAATTGATGCCTATGAGTTTGTCATGGAGGCGTTGACCTATACACAAAAAAGATTTAAGTGCGCGAAACATGTCACTGGTGAAGATATGCTTAAGGGTATGAAGGATTTGTTAATGGAGAAGTACGGTCCCATGACTTTAAGTGTGCTGAAATATTGGGGAATCCAGGCCACCGAAGACTTTGGACATATTGTATTTAATTTGGTTGAAAAGAAGGTGTTGAGTAAGACGGAAGATGATCGTATTGAACATTTCCGGGATGCATATGATTTTGAAGAAGTCTTTGACCGTGGATATAGAAAAATTTTAGAAAAGAAAATCAGCCGAATGCGTTCGGTTTGAGTTGATTGAGTTGTAGGGTTGATTGGGTTATAGAGTTTATTGAGTTGGTTGGGATAATTGAACCGACAATCTCACGAAGTAAAAGTTTTTAAGAAGACAAGGATTTATTCCTTGTCTTTTTTGTTTTATAAAAATGGGAATCCAGTGTTAATATATATGATTCAACGAACGCAATAAACCCAAAGAACTCACAAACTCAATCAACTCAAAGAACACAACAAACCCCATGATTCATTCTCTTCAAGACACTTCCATTCAATTCGTTAAAGGTGTTGGTCCCGCTCGCAAAAAATTATTTATGAATTTAGGGGTCGAGTCCATTGAAGATCTTTTTTATTTATTTCCTCGTCGCTATGAAGATCGACGAAATATAACCCCGATTGCACAAATCCAAGTCGGTGAATCGCAAACGATCATCGGTACCGTTAAAGAATATGCCGCGCGGAAAAGTTGGTACACAAAAAAACAAGTCACCGAAATTGTACTCGATGATGGTTCCGGGCGTCTATTTTGTGTTTGGTTTAATCAGCCGTATCTTCAAAATTATTTTAAAGACGGGAAAAAAGTTGTTTGTCATGGAAAAGTTGACGTTTACAAAAATCGTTTACAGATGATTTCTCCGGAATATGAAATTATTGAATCCGAGGAAGATGAATCGCTAAGTCTCAAACGTATTGTCCCGATCTACCCGCTAACCAAGGGCATGACGCAACGTTACATTCGTAAGGTGATGAAAAATTGTCTGGAAAAATTTGGGGCCCAGCTTGAAGACGAGCTTCCTGTCATTTTAAGAAATAAATTAAAATTATCTAATATTAAGCGGAGCATTAATAGTATTCATTTTCCTGAAGATTTAGAACAGCAGGAAGAAGCGATCAAGCGAATTTCGTTCGAAGAATTTTATTTCTTTCAAATATCCGTGATTCTCCGTCGGCTGAGTCTGACAAGAAAAGAAGGAATTGTTCACACCATCACGGATTCTTTCAGCCTTAAATATATTGACGCATTTCCGTTTGAATTGACTAAAGCGCAGAAAAAAGTTATTCGTGAAATCAAAACAGACATGCAGAAAAATACGCCCATGTTAAGGCTGCTGCAGGGAGATGTCGGAAGCGGAAAAACCATTGTCGCTTTGTTTGGGTGTTTAGCGGCGGTTGAAAATGGATTTCAAGCCGCGCTCATGGCTCCGACGGAAATTCTCGCCCGTCAGCATTTTGAAAATATGACTCAATTTCTTAAAGGAAGCCCATTTCGATCGACGAAGATCGCCTTATTGGTCAGCGGCCTAAATAAAAAAGAACGCGACAAAATTTTAGAAGATATTGCGGCCGGGAAAATTGATTTTGTCATTGGAACACACGCGTTAATTACCGACGACGTGACTTTTAAGAATTTAAGTTTTGTGGTCATCGATGAGCAGCATAAATTTGGTGTGCGCCAGCGCGCTTTATTAGCGGAAAAAGGAAATAATCCGCATACGCTGATTATGACCGCGACACCCATTCCTCGAACATTGTGCATTACGCTGTACGGAGATCTTGATATCTCGACGATTGATGAGATTCCTCCAGGACGAGGAAAAGTGACGACTAAACTTTTTTCGCATGAAAATGCGCCGGCTGTTTATGAAATGATACGGCAAAAGGTAAATGAGGGGCGGCAAGCTTATGTGGTCTATCCGATCATTGAAGAATCAAAACAAGACGACCTTCAGAGCGATATTGATGAACATAAATATGATCAACTTTTAGATGAGAAATTTAAGGTAACACATTTGAAAGCGGCGCAGAAAATGTACAAACATTTTAAAACAGTTCTGTTCAAAGATAAGCGTGTCGGCCTGGTTCATGGCCAATTGAATCGGGAGGAAACAGAAAAGGTTATGAAGGATTTTAAAGCGCATAAGATCGATATTCTCGTCGCTACCACCGTTCTTGAGGTAGGAGTGGATGTTCCTAATGCGAATGTGATGGTTATTGAGCATGCTGAGAGATTTGGTTTAGCCCAGCTTCATCAAATGCGTGGACGCATTGGTCGAGGAAAACATGATGCGCTTTGTTTGCTTATCTCTGATCCTACAAAAACAGACGGTATTCAAAGACTGGAAGCGGTTTGTTCGACCACAGATGGGTTTAAGATTGCTCAATACGATTTAGAAATAAGGGGCCCGGGGAAATTTTTTGGACGCCATCAACACGGCCTTAATGAATTAAAAATAGCTAACCCGGCCACTCAAATGGATATTCTCGAACTTGCCAGAAAAGAAGCGATCGCCTTAACCTTAGATGACCCTGCCTTGCAAAAATCGGAAAATCATATCATTAAACGGATTATCACCCGCCGCTACCCGACCTATTTGGCGATGGTTAATGCCGGATAATCCCCGCCGTCTGTTTTTCTATTCACAAAGTGGCTAAAAGTAGCGAAATGTCCTGGTTTGGGCGACTTTGTCGTATTGACATTCCTGGGTTTAGAGGGTAAATTTACAGTCTATTTTAAATTTTGAGACTAAATATTAATATTCTTATAAGTAGAAAAACATGCTTAATCGAGTCATTTTATTCATCATTGTGTCTGGACTGACCGCTTCCGGAATCGCTCAAGCGCAACCTTATTTGGACGATTCAGAATCAAAAATGGAATATGCTGATACGGATACTTCCGATTTCAATCCCAGTGAAACAATGGATCAAAATGAGGTGGAACTAAGTCCATCGGAAACAATTGATTTACTTAGAAACGCCGATTCCATTGAGACTCCGGAAACGCCAACCGTTAATTTTGTATCCTCCGAAACACCGGAAGGATATATCACCACATCCATTGCTTATCCGACGGGCAAAGAAAGTTCAAGTACCGTTTTACTTGAAAAACGTTTTCCCGCGAAGGGTATGGTTGGTCAAGAATTTTCTTATACCATTCAAGTCAAAAATTTGACGGATTTAACCTTAGAGAATGTTATTGTTCTAGAAAAAATTCCGGATAGTTACATTCTTATGAGTTCAGAACCGCGCATTTCCAATCGACAAGGAATCAACACCAGCTGGAATATCGGTTCTCTTATGCCGCACGGCGCGGCGCTTATTACCGTCGTCGGAAAATCTAGTGATAAAAATAGCGCTCCGTGCTGCGCCCAGGTCCTATATGATCTCCCGGCTTTGTGCCACAAAACAGTTTTACAACAACCCAGTGTCGCTCTTAAAATCGACGCTCCGAAAATGAAAATGATGTGTGATGAGATTGAACTCACCTATACCATTTCAAATACTGGCGACACTATATTGACCGACTTACTGGTACAAAGCGTATTACCGAGAGGCATAACTACACAATCAGGAAGTCAAGTGATCGAGTTTCCAAGATTTTTCTTACCCGTCGGAGAATCAAAAATATTGAAAGAAATGGTCCATGCAGATAAAGCCGGAGATTTTGAATTTTCCGGTACGGTTAAAGGAAAGTATGTTTCCAGTCAAGCCGCCGCGGTTTCTACGAAGATTGGAAAGCCCATCATTACGATTGACATAAACGTGAATAAAGATAAACAGTATATTGGACGCGACATGGCGTACACCATCGATCTTAAAAATACATCAGACATCGACGCACCGGAAACAATGGTCGTGGTGGATATGCCCACAAATACTGCGTTTAAATCCGCTTCTCAAGGTGGACGGGAAGTTGGAAATATTGTTGGTTGGGAAATTGGCAGGCTAAAAGCAGCTGAAACAAAAAAAATGGATTTAATTTTAACGGCGACCGGTCCCGGTATTGCTAAGACGAGGGTTGGAGCGCAAGCTTCCTGTTCAGATCCTATCGTGGATACGACCGAAACAGAAGTGGTGGGTATTTCCGCTTTACAATTAGACGTCGTCGACATGGTCGACCCAATCGAAATTGACGGTGAAGCTATTTACATTATTAAGGTCATGAATCAAGGAACAGCGGACGCCAATAATGTTAAAATTTCGGCGAGCTTTGATGGCATGGATTATATTTCTTCCGACGGAGAAACGATGGGAATGATGGATATAAATGTTTTATCATTCCGCGCGGTCACAACCATTGCGCCTAAAGAAAGTGTTTCATGGAAGGTTAAGCTAAAAGGAAAAAAAGAAGGCGACATTCGTTTTAAAGTCTCTTTAACCAGTGATGAATTGACTCAGCCGGTGGAAGAGGCTGAATCGACATTTGTTTATTAATTTATTTCGGACAAAATACGTAGGGAACGGTTTGAAACCGTTCCCTACTTTTTATTATAACGGGTTGCCTTTTTTTGATCTTGTTTTTATCGGGCAATTGATTTACACTGGTCGAATGAAAATTATCGGTGGACAATTTAAAGGACGGAATTTTTTCAGGCCCGATGGTATACGGCCAATGCAGAGCGCCGTGGCCAAGTCACTGTTTGATATTTTGGGCCAGGATATGGAGGGTATCATCTTCTTGGATTTGTTTGCCGGATCCGGTTCCGTTGGGATTGAGGCTTTATCCAGAGGAGCTAAGCACTGTACCTTTGTGGAAAAAGACGCCAAATGTGCGGATACGATCAGCAAGAATTTAAGGCATTTGGATATATCGGCTTACAGCTTGATTAAGGCCGATTCTTTTGCGGCTATTAAGCAAATTGCTCTTCAAAAACAGAAATATGACATCGTTTTTATCGACCCTCCTTATGCTCGGGAGCTGGGGAAAAAATCCTTGAAAACCCTGGAGGGCTATGTTATATTACACGCCTCTTCGACGGTCGTTATTAAGCATGATAAGTATGAAATTTTGCCTGAAGAATACGGCCGATTTCGTCTTTTCAGGCAGAAAAAATATGGCTCAACAGCCTTGAGTTTTTATCAGGTAAAAGAAGCAGAGAATAGCAGTACAGGAGAAGGCATTGAGTAAAAAAGCACTTTATCCCGGAAGTTTTGATCCGGTCACGTTTGGGCATATTGATATTATTAAGAGAGCTAGCCGGATTTTTGATCAGGTGGTGGTGGGAGTCGCGCATAATACGCAGAAACAAACACTGTTTTCAAATACCGAACGCATCGCGATGCTTAAAGAAGTTACGAAGGATATCAAAAATATTGAAGTGGTTGAATTTAAAGGTTTAGTTATTGATTTCGCTCGGTCGATTAACATAAATGTTTTAGTTAGAGGATTAAGAATGATTTCGGATTTTGAGTATGAACTGCAAATGGCTTTGACTAATCGCCGTTTGGATGAACAGCTCGAGACCGTATTTCTCATGCCTTCGGAAGGATATTCCTTTTTATCGTCGACATTGATTAAAGAAGCCGCGAGTCTCGGCGCGGATATGTCCTCATTTGTTCCGCCGAGCATTGTTACACGATTGAAAGAAAAATATAAATGATAGTGAATCAGCTTGAGAGAACAGCTATGAAAAAAATATTGATCCGCGACATTTTAGCCGGCGGCCTTAAAGTAGAAGATACAATCGATCCAAGTTTATTTGAGAAATCTGCAGAAGATGTTATTCAGTTTATTGAACCGCTGAAAGTAAAGGCACTCTTAAGACGATTTGAATCAACCATTCTCCTCGATGTTGAAGTAAAAACACGTTTTGAAACATTTTGCTGCCGAAGTTTGGTTAAGCTGCAAAAGGATTGGGGTGTGCGCTTCAACTTAGATTATGAAATTGAACCTTATCAGGAAAGTTTGGATATTGAAGAAGATATACGGCAAGAAATTATTCTTCAGCTTCCGTTAAGGATTTTAAGCGACGCGGAAATGTTAAAAGAGGCACAAGAAATACGTGAAGTTGCTGATGAAGATGCCCCGCCGGAAAATACATATAAAGCATTTAAAGGATTAAAAGATATAGAGTAAAACCGTTGGTCAAATAAAATTAAATTGAGCGATATCACAACATAATAGGAGTTATTTACAATGCCAAATCCAAAACGACAACATTCAAAGCAGCGCAGCCGCAAACGCGGTACGCATTACAAAATTGCTGAAAACTTTGGAGACTTATCCACGACAGGCAGCACGATGGGCCATAATCATCGGGTTGATCCGATCACCGGTATGTACAAAGGTCAGCAGATTGTCGCCATTAAGGTCAAAGCCAAAGTAGAAAAAGAAGAAAAAGGTTAATAAGTCACTTTATTTGTTGCTTTTTAAACAACAAATATTATAAATGATACAGGGGCCGATCTGAATTTTGGCCTAAATTTGATCAACTTTGTTTCTTATGACTTATTGGTTCTGCACACACACCGAAATACGACAATCCATTAAGTCTTTCTGAGAAATTCTTAACCTTAATCCGGAATATACATTCATGAAAATTGTCGTCGATGCCATGGGCGGGGATTTTGCCCCGCAAGCTGTTATTGAAGGCGTTATTCAGGCGGTTAAAGAACTTAATGTTAAGATCGCGTTAGTCGGTATTGAAGATCAGATCAGGGCCGAACTTAAAAAACATAATTGTTCCGCTGATCTTTTTGAAATTATTCACGCCCCGGAAGTTGTCGGCATGGATGAGCCGGCAAAAACACCTGTCCGCACCAAAAAACAATCTTCGATCTCCGTCGGGATCAATCTTCTTAAACAACCTGGTTATGATGCGTTTGTCAGCGCCGGAAATACCGGTGCCGTCGTCGCTGCCTCAACGATATATTTAGGCATGCTCGAAGGTGTTGAACGTCCTGCGATCGGCTTAGCTATTCCAACGTTAAAAAAATTTTCTTTTCTTATTGATGTCGGCGCCAATTCTGAAGCCAAGCCCGAACATCTTTTACAATCAGCTTTAATGGCGGAAATTTATGTCCGTGAAGTTTTAGGTGTCGCATCTCCGACGATAGGATTGTTAAACATCGGCGAAGAAGCCGGTAAAGGCGGAGGGTTAGCCAAGGAAGCTTATAAACTAATGAGCGGACGGGTCAAGAATTTTGCCGGTAATGTCGAGGCGAATGAAGTGTATACCGGAAAAACGGATTGCATTGTTTGCGATGGGTTTGTCGGTAATGTTGTCCTTAAAGTGTCGGAAGGATTAATGGAGTCCGCGCAAAAATTGGTGAAACGTGAAGTGAAGAAAAATTTCATTGCCATCGCCGGGGCTTTATTGATGAAGTTGGGTTTAGGCGATTTAAAGAAGTTGGTCGATTATTCCGAATACGGCGGCGCGCCATTATTGGGCGTTAACGGTGTTGTTATGATCAGTCATGGCCGTTCTACACCAAAAGCGATTAAGAATGCGATTAAAGCAACGATGCGTGAAGTTGAACATGATATTTTATCGGCGATGACCAAAGAGATGAAACAATAATGAAGTCACAAGTCACAACGACACATGACACACGTCACAAAGTCATATGTCACATAAGCCTGTGACCTTGTGTCTTGTCACATTGTGACTAATTACGGAATTATCAAGCTATGAAAAACGTCGGAATACTTGGCTTAGGGCATTGCTTACCTGAAAGAATATTAACGAACCATGATTTAGAAAAGATGGTCGACACTTCCGACGACTGGATCACCACGCGCACTGGAATTAAAGAACGCCGCATCGCTGATCGTTCACAAACGAACAGTGATCTTGCTACTGGCGCGGCTCTTGAAGCCGTTAAAAATTCCGGTATTAAAGTCGAAGATATTGAATTAATCATTGTAACCACGATCTCACCTGATAGTAATTTCCCGTCGGTAGCTTGTCTTGTCCAAAAAAAAATCGGTGCTCGAAAAGCAACAGCCTTTGATATCGGCGCGGCCTGTTCCGGATTTTTGTATGGCCTTACAACGGCGAAACAATATTTGCTCAGCGGCTTATATAAAAACGCCTTGGTCATCGCTTCAGAAAAAATCACTAATCTGATTGATTGGAATGACCGTGACACATGTGTTTTATTTGGCGACGGCGCCGGGGCTTGTGTGCTCGGAGAAGTGGCCGCTGGAAAAGGGATCATTTCTGATTTTATGCATGCTCAAGGTGAATTTGGTGAATTGATGTCGGTTGTTTCCGACGGGCGGGATCCTATGGATCAAAAACGTGAATTGATCCGTTTACCGTATGTCGTCATGCAAGGTAAGGAACTCTTTAAAATCGCGGTTCATTCTATGGCGGTTGCCGTCGAGGAATCCTTAAAAAAAGTTAATTTAGGTTTACACGATATTGATTTAGTCATTCCACATCAAGCCAATGACCGTATTATTTCCGCCGTGGCTAAAATGCTGGATGTTCCCAAAGAAAAGTTTTTTATTAATATTCATAAATACGGCAATATGTCGGCAGCGTCGATCGCGGTCGCTTTGTATGAAGCGGATAAAGAAGGCGCGATTAAAGAGGGCGATACCGTCGCTTTAGTAACCTTTGGGGCTGGACTCGTCAGCGCCGCTAATATTGTGAAATGGTAAATATGAAAGTTGCTCTTATATTCCCAGGACAAGGCGCGCAAAGCGTAGGAATGGGACAAGAATTTTATCAATCCTCGCTGGAAGCCAAAAAGATTTTTGATCAAGCTGATCAAATTGTTAAAGGCCTTAAGGATGTTATTTTTAATGGTCCGCAAGAAAAATTAACATCGACGGCGTTTTGTCAGCCAGCGATTTTTACAATGAGCATGGCAGCGTTTTATGCCCTTAAGGCTCATCCCGTCTATAAAAAATTTGATGTACAATTTACCTGCGGGCTCAGCTTAGGTGAATATTCTTCACTGTGCGCGTCAGAAGCATTATCATTTGAAGAAACATTAAAGCTCGTCGTGGTGCGATCATCATTAATGGAAGAGTCAACGCAATTGCGCGAAGGCGCCATGGCCGCCGTTTTAGGATTTGAAAAAGACGCGCTGATAAAAATTTGTCAGGAAACTGGGGCGGAAGTAGCGAATTTTAATTCACCGGATCAGATCGTCATTACCGGTGAAGCGGATAAGGTGAAAGCCGCGTCCCAACGTCTCACCGATGCCGGTGCTAAACGTGTCATTCCTTTGGATGTAAGCGGCGCCTTTCATTCCAGCCTTATGCAGTCAGCGGCTCATCAATTCAAAGATCATCTGCGTTCCATCGAGTTAACTGATCCTATTTTTCCTATTCTTAGTAATGTGGACGCGGTTCCCACCGCTAACACCGATCATATCCTCATGAACCTATCCAAACAAATCACCTCTTCCGTGCAGTGGGTCGATTCCATCAATACCATCGTGGAAAGCGGTGTAAAAGTTTTTATCGAAATTGGTCCGGGAACGGTTTTAAAGGGATTGATTAAGAAAATTAACCGCGAATTGACGGTCTACAATATTCAAAAGCCCGAAGACCTTGCGAGTTTATTGAGTTCATTGGGTTGATTGGGTTGATTGAGTTTACTAACTCAACAATCCCAACAAATTCTATTAACACAAAAAACCCAACCAACACAAAAAACTCTAATAACGCAACACACTCAACAAACCCGACCAACCCAACAAACCCCAACCAACTCAAAAAACTCAAGAAACCCAACAAGCTAAATAGCATTATTTCTTATTGTGCCTGCCTTTTGTAGAAAAGACAAATATTTGACATTTAATCAAATTTGATATATATTTGATTCAACGCAAATGTCTTCTCACTCGTCCCACCCATAAACAGACCTTGCTACAACTATCAATTTCAACATGGTTAAAGCAAAATGAGGTTCTGTTTATGTTCAAAAAACTTTCTCTTCAAGTTTTCATCTTTTTTATGCTGGCCTTTATGGTTAGCGTGGCCACTGCCGGCGCAACGAAACAAATTGATCACCTTCCATTCTGCGGGCCGGAAATGCTTGAATACATTTACAAGCATTACAGTATTCCATATTCCCTTGAACATATTAAAGATTACGCCTCTAAACATTACGGTCTGACCAGTTTTGCAGATTTGGCCGAAGACGCTCGCGGTCACAAATTGAAAACGTTCGCCTTTAAAAACGGCGATGTGGACTTTATTAAAAAAGTTATCAAAGAAGGGCTCATTGTATTTAACAACAACGGACATTTCGCGTTAATAGAGAAGATTGAAGGCGATTCGGTTTATATTTATAATCCGCGTTTTGGTTTTGAGAATTACAGCATGCACCGACGAATCTTCGAATCACATTGGGACGGTACGGGGCTTGTTATCAGCAATAAAAAAATCCGTGCGGCAAAAGCGGTTAAAAAAGGCAAGCTTGGAAAAATTTGTTATATGAGTGAAAGGGAGCGTCAAGAATCCCGCGGTGCCAATCCCTGTTCCAATTGTGGTGGTTTGGGTGGTCCGGGATTTGTTTATTCCGTCGGAAACGGGGCTCTATACAACAAGAAAAATATCTCGGCCAGTACCAGCGATCCGGTGAATTTACAAAATGGCAATATGTTCATGAACATTACGGACATGAATATTCCGGCGCGCGGCCAGGATTTAACGTTGACGCGTTTTTATAACGCGCAGACGGTCAGTGAAGTGGACGGATTTATTCCCGACGAGGGAGCGGGATCTTGGGTGATTGAAAACGGCGAATATTCGGGGCAAGGCGATCGATCATTCACCAAAAGCACATTTGACAATTTTACTTTGGAGTTGGATCTGAAAACCGTTACACCCGGGGCCACGTATCCCTGGGAAATGGCCTGGGTCAATTTTCGTTTCTTTGACAAAAACAACCGTTATTATGTCCTGATCAAAAGCGATGGCGTGATGGAGCTGGCCCGGCGAAAAAATTTGAGTGATCCCGCTCCGCCGGCGATTCTGGCGACGGTTCCGTCGGGAGTAAACCCTCTGAATTTTAACCGCTTAAAAATAGAGGCTAACAGTAATAACATTAAAGTCTATGTCAATGGAGTTCTAAGAATCAATATCAACGACAGTAATCCTATCATTGGATCAGGATATATTGCCCTGGAATCGTATTTTTGCCACGCGCATTATGACAACATCACCATTACCGCGCCAGGCAACAATCAGTTCTATTCTTTTTCACATGACGACAATGATTTTATTTTCGGCTGGGGATGGAGCCATAGTTACAGTATGCGTATCAAAGAATATTCTGACCATGTGACGCTCATCCATGACAATAACAGCCGGCAGGTTTTCACGTCGACGGGAAACGGGGCTTATACATCCGTTCCTTTCACAACATATACGGCTTTAACAAAAGACGCCGCAGGTTTTACCCTGCGTTTCAAACACGGTGACATACGGCGTTTTGACCTGAGCGGAAAACTTTTATATACCGAAGATCGCAGCGGCAATCGAACCACCCTCGGCTACACACTGATCGGAGGTAAACAACGGCTCACATCGATCGCTTCTGACGGCACACGCGCGCTGACATTACAGTATGGGCCCAATAATCAGGTTTCCAGCGTCACGGACCCATTAGGTCATCAGACCAAATATATTTATAACGCTCAAAACCATTTAATCAGGGTGGAAGACCGTGAAGAGCACAGCCGTCAATACACTTATAATCCCATTAATCACAACATGACCGAGAGCAAAGATCGGGAAGATAACACTTATGTTTACACCTATGCTTATAACGACCGCATGTTAAGCCAGCGCGATCCGCTGGGAAATTACACACACTTTGATTATAACTGGGACACCACACACGTGGTCAACGATAAAGGGGAAATGTATAAATACAATTTCGATTCCAAACTTTTTCTTCAGGCGGTGGAAGATCCTTATGCGAAAGTAGAATATACCCTCAACGACGATAACGGAAATATCACTCGTTACACGGATAAAAACAGTCGCGAAACGAATTTTGTTTATGTTAACGGAAACGTGACTGATATTCTCGACGCTCAACTACACCATACCAGGTTCACCTATGATCCGGTTTATAATATGCCTCTGACATCCACGGATACGCGAGGATTTACCACGACCTATGAATACGAAAGCGGCAATCTTACAAAAACAATCGCTCCTTCTCCGTTAAATTATGAAACGAATATGACGTACAATAGTTTAGGAGAAATGACGTCAATGACCGACCCGCGCGATAACACGACGACATGTGAATACAATTCCGACGGAGATTTAACACAAATCACCCAGCCTGAAAACCGAGTGACCAATTTTGACTACGATGCTAACGGTAGGCTGGTCAAAATGACTGATGCTTTGGAACAGGAAACCACCTTTACTTATGATGAAGAAGACCGGCGGACATCTGTGACCGACCCGCTTGAGCGGACAACAAATTTTACTTACTCGCCCAATGGAAATCTTTTGAGTGTCACCGACCATGAACAGAATACCACCACATATAGTTACGATGTTTTCGGTAATCTTTTGAATACAATCGATGGGCAGGGGGGCGTGAGCAGCACATCCTTTGATAATGATAATTACATGCACTTGGCTGTCTCCAATCCGGTGACCGTGACCAATCCGAATTGGCATCCGCCGACGGTGATGGTTTATGATGCGCTCAACCGACTCAAGACGGAAACCGACGCCCAGAGCAAACAATATACGTTCACTTATGACAACCAGGGTAATCTTACCCGACGGGTGGACGCCAAAACTCAGCAAACTGATTACGTTTACAATCAGCTCAACAAGTTGATCGACATCAATTATGCCATTGGTAATGATGTGCATTATGAACGCGATGAAGCGGGCAACATTAAATGGATCGACGATATTCAAGGTCGAACATTTATGTTTTACGACGAGCTAAACCGGCTCGTTAAGGTTCGTTATCCTGGCTTGGCGGATATGGATTATACATATGATGGTGCCGGAAATTTGACACGTGTTATTTATCCGTCGGGAAGAAACGTGGAATATGTCTACAATGAAAATAATGAGATGGTCTCGGTCATCGAGAATAACATTACGCTGGCAAATTATGCTTATGACAAGCTGGGTCGGCGGATAAAGAAAGAGGTTATGGCGGCGAATACTTTGCGCAGCAGCTATTCTTATGACAGCGCCGGACAATTGATCAAAATGGGTAATAAACTTAGCAGGTCATCTTTGCAGGCTGACCTCGGCACTTTATATTATGTTTATGACGGTGCCGGCAATCGTACAATGGCCGGTGGCGGACCGAACGGCCCAATCAGTTATTCCTACGATGATATTTATCAACTCATTTCTTCATCTGGGGCGCAGACACATAATTACACTTATGATCCGACGGGAAACCGTATTTATTCCGACGGAGTTTCGTATATAACGAATAATCTCAATCAGTACACACAGGTCGGCGGTATCAACTACACATATGACTCCAACGGTAATATGAAAACGAGAGGTGTTACGAATTACGGATACGACTTTGAGAATCGGCTGAGTTCGGTCTCGGGTGGAATACCGTTGGGAGGGAGAGTGAACGCGACGTATCTATACGACGGACTTGGTCGGCGGATTCGAAAGACGGTTAATTCGGCGGTAACAAAGTTTGTTTATGACGGAGATCGGGTGATCGAAGAACGCAATTCGTCGGGCGGACTGATTGCTGAATACGTTTATGGGGCTGGGCTGGATGAAGTTTTGGTCATGACGCGCGCGACTGGTGAAAGGTACTATTATATTTACGATGGGCTGGGGTCGGTGATACAATTAACCAACGCCCAAGGTCAAGTGGTAGAAAGTTATTCTTACGATCCTTATGGTAAGCCGCTGAATGTTTCATATTTAGGTAATCCCTATATGTTCACCGGTGCCCTCTATGATCGTGAGATCGGATTGTATTATATGCGGGCAAGAATGTATGATCCGACGATTGGAAGGTTTTTGCAAAGGGACCCCTTAGGATATATAGATAGCGTGAATTTGTATACGTATGTTGTTAATAATCCTATAAATTTAATTGATCCCATGGGCGAGGCAATACCATTAATTGTGTGGTCGTTTTTAGGTGGCGCAGTTGGAGGGATCGGGTTTGATGCAGGTATTCAAGTAATTGGAAATTTTATTGGTGGGCAGGCTTTGTTTTCAAATATTGATGGTCGATCTATGGCAACTTCTGGTGCATTTGGTGCACTAGCAGGAGGGGCTGGATTCGGGTTTTTTACACAAGCTGGAAGAGGCATAAAAGCATTGGGAAACGCTAATAAAGCAGCTGGTAATTTTTGGAGTCGAAAGATTGCCATGCTTTCGGGTAAAATTAGAAATGAAAATAAGACAGCCATTCAACTTTTGAAACTAAATCAAGCAATGCAAGAATTCTTAGACTCATTAGTGAAAGGGGCAACATTTCCTCTATTTAAGGATATTTATAAAGATTTATTCTTTCAGGATCCAAATAATGTGAACGCAAACAAGTAAGAGGAAAAATTGAGCACAAAAACAATAATTGAGATAGCATTAATTTTACTTTATCTGTTTTTTATTCTTCGACGAAATAAAAGAAGAGACCTTGTAATTTTTATTTTTATTGCAGTTGTAGCCTTAATAGCTGTTTTAGGAAATAAATTTAATTATAATGGTGATTTCGTTGCAATTACTTTGGCGGTTCTATTTACCGTTGGGGTTTTCTTGTACGATAAGAAATATAATAAAGAAAACCGGAACGGATCTGAGAACTAAAACGGAGAATGAGAATTGAGAATAGACCGAGAATAGACCAGGTCACTAATGGTGACAGGTTGAGTTATTCCTTCTATAGCTGTTTCTAAAAGAAGAAAAAGCGGGTATAATTCCGCGTATTTTTTCTTTTTTAGAAACAGATTTTGCTTTATTATTGGCCCTTCGGGCCGCAGCTTCGCCGTGTTACACACGGCTTGGCTGCTCGTCGTCCTTCGGACGCCGGAATAATCTTTAGCTTAATGGTCTTTGAAACTTTATGACGCCGAGTTTTTACGGCAACGCTTTTCTTTCGGTAATGACTAGAACATTGTCATTACCGTCTGAGGAAATGTATATCTCCATTGTTGAAGCGTTGCCTTGTCGGCGGTAAGCGAAGCTTACCGCCTTGTTCACCGGACAGAGGTAAAATGTATAAAAAGAAGATAACAAGCAATGATGTATTTTGCATAATTAAGTCTTTCCTTAATGATAGTTGCAATGAGTGGGAATGGGATGATTTTATAAGCATTCCAATAGAAAATTCATTCCTGGAGAAAATTCGAATCAGATGTGCTGGTTTAACTAAGGAATTTCCTCCCCAAAATAAAGGAGAATATTGTAATGATGAGGGGGTTAAAGTTCTAGAGGAGTACCTTCAAATTCTTACGAAAAAGTGACTTGGAATTTAGATTTAAATCGCCGGGCGCCCCTTAGGAAATCCTATGAATAAAGATCTGAAAAAAGATTATAAAAAATCATTAAATGCTTTACGAAATATTTTCAATAGTTTTGATCCTGAAGGATTGGAACCTGGGCAAGTGGACGGTGCTCCTTGTGATGAGTACGATGCTGAAATAGCAAAGATTTATGCGTACATAGTGCATAATTTAGAAACGATAAAGCTTAATAAGCATCTATTAATCGACGCAATCAATAAAATTTGGATGGAGAGTTTTGGTAATGAGTGTAGGTTAGCTAGAGAAGTTTCTGATAAAATTATTAAAGAATTTTTCTAAAAATAAATATTATCGTTTCCCTAATCTTCTAATTTTTTGTGCTGATTTGATTTAGATTGTATAAATGAAATCAAAGAATACAAAAACATTTAATATGACTGAAGATCAAAGAATAAAAGCAGCTCAATTAATACATGAAAATGCTAGACAGTACAGGGGTAGTTTTCTTAATTTAATTGCTTGTATTGAGCACGATATCGCTCATCTTTTAACAGATTATTTTTGTACCATTTGTCCGGACAAAAGAAGAATATTTTACGAGGAAATTGTTACGGAAGAATTCTTCAGTCTTTATCGAAAGAAAAATGTGTTAATAAAGATTGTAAAGGTAGACTATCCGAGATATTGGAACGACAAAAAAGATTTCCTAAAGACGTTTGATAAAGTTTTAGAGTTTAGAAATAAGCTTGCTCATTCAGTTGTGGATGTGTCTGAAAAAGCTTTAAGTCGCCCTATTGAGGAAGGTATTGGTTTTAAAGATTGGGATAATGGGACTCCTATCACAAGTGCAGAATTTAATGATTGGGAAGTAAAAGCAAAAATGATTTATTCATGCTTGAACGATATCAAAAGGCTTTTACCTTTTAAAGAAAAGCCTATTATTTAAGAACAGAGGATAGATTACAACTTCATGGGCACGTACCTAAATGTTTGCCACATCTGTTTCTAAAATAAGAAAAAGTGATTCTTAATCAACTGGCTTTTTCTTTTTTAGAAACGGATTTTGTTTTATTATTAGCCCTTCGGGCGCAGTCTCGCTGTGTTACACACGGCTGGGCGGCCCGTCGTCCTTCGGACGCCGGAATAATTTTTATGCATTGCTCTCTGAAATTTCATGACACTGAGTTTTTACGGCAACGCTTTTCTTTCGGTAATGACTTGAACATTGTCTTTGCGAAGAATGAATAAATATAAATTTGGGAACTGGCAGCGCGATGAAATGGCATCTGCCATTATGTCTTGCGAATCGCCTTCCCAACGGTTGAAACCCGGGTTCGATTCCCGATACTCTGTCTTACGGAAACTGCTCTTCAGGAAAGCAGTTTTGCAGGTGAAAAACCTCCACTGCAATCGTGAGGTTTCTTTAAGACAGGGTTAAATTTACAGGAGGATGCATGGACATGTTCTTTTATATTGTCGGTGTTATCGTATGTTGGATCGGAATTATGTATCTGATCTCTCAACATTCAGCATTAATTTTTGAGTATGAAAAGGGCTTGAAATATTACAAGGGCAAATTTGTCGAAATTTTAGACCCAGGACGTTATTGGATTTTATCAAAGAATACGACGATCAATAAAATCGATATACGTCTAAAAGTTATATCTGTTCCGGGCCAAGAAGTTTTAAGCGCGGATAGCGTATCTTTAAAAGTAAGTGTGACAGCAAAGTATGAAGTTGTAGATCCCAACTTGGCTATTAATAAGAATGAAAATTACACAGAGGTTTTCTATGCCGCTGTGCAATTGGCCCTTCGTGACATTATCGGTTCACTGAAAATTGACGAAATTTTAGAACAACGATCGACGTTGAATCAAAAATTGACCGAATTAACTTTAAAAAATTCGGAAGAATTAGGATTGAAAATTCATTTTCTTGGAATTAAAGATATTATGTTTCCCGGTGAATTGAAGAAAATATTTACGAAGGTGGTGGAAGCTCGGAAAGAAGGATTGGCTGCTTTGGAACGTGCGCGAGGCGAAACCGCCTCATTAAGAAGCTTAGCTAACGTCGCGAAAATATTGGAAAACAATTCAGCCTTAATGCAGTTACGCGCATTGCAGTCGTCGGGTAATACTTTAGTTTTTGGTGTTCCTGGAGACATAATACCAGTTAAAAACACAAAAGTGGATTAAGTGCATAATGAGAATACAACGAATTGTTAAAAACATTTTCTTGATCGTGATGATGTTAGGTTTAATCGGAGTTTTACCGGTTGAAGCGGCGGAAAATACCCGCCCGCCGTTCAAACCGAACGTCAGTTATAAACTAGAAAATAAAAAACCAGAATCAAAAAAAGAATCAAAGGTTTATTCTCCTCAAAATACTAGTGATTCTGTAGTCGCAGAAAAAGAAAATGGACGCGCGGATGATGGTAAAGATTTAAAAAGCAGGGAACCTTCTTACATTTACCCTTCGGGAAAAAGCAATCATGCCGGTAAGACCAGTCAGAAAAGCCCCAGGGCATATCAAAACATTAAAAGTATCAAAGATAAGAATCCAGGCGGTAAGGTGAAGTCCTTCAGCGGCAAAAGGGATGATGAAGCTGTCCCCGCGGGCTTTGAAACCAAGTCGTTCGAGCAAAAACCGTTCGGCCCAGAGTTGTTGTATAAACGTTTCGAAGAGAAAGACAAAAAGGAAAAAGAGAAAAAGAAATAATGGAAGGCGTTTCGTTTTTTATAAAATTAAGACACGTTTTACTACTCAAATAAAATATCGCAAGTGATGTCAACTAACCCAATCATCGCAAAAACTCAAAAAACCCAAAAAATCTTCGCAACACTCCCTTAATAAATATAACTAATTTTATTTTATACTCCTAGATAATTCATTAAATAGAATTGACACAAATTGTTATTTCTGTTAAATTTCTAGTTACTAAGAATTTAATAGGACAGGAGGTTTATGAGCGAGCAATTATTTAATAAACTTGAAAAGTTCAGAAAGAAACAAAAGTTATCAATTAATGCATTATGCCGCGAGTTAGGGACGAGTAACAATAATTATTATCGTTGGAAGCAGGCTGACAAAATCGCAGGACCCTATCGAAACATTATTGAAAAGTTTTTAGGTCAGAATGAAACTAATTCAAAAAAACTTAATCAAATTTCATCAGACATTGCTGTTATAGGTGTAGCCTGCCATTATCCGGGTGCGAAAAATATAAATGAGCTATGGGAAAACATTCTTTCTAGAAGAGTTGAATTCAGAAGGATGCTCGATCAACGGCTTCCCCTAAATGAATATTATGACGAGAAAAAGGGATTTCCCGATAAGACTTACCTTACCAAAGCCGCATTTATTGATGGTTTTGATTTTAATTGGTCGCAATTAAGAATTCCCAAACAGACATTTGAATCTACTGATATCGTTCACTGGTTAGCGTTAGATACAGCTTTAAGGACATTTGAAGACGCCGGCTATAAATCAAAAGACATTCCTTTTTACCAATCCCATAAAATTCCAATACAAAATACAGGAGTGATCCTGGGAAATACTTTAACAGGGGAGCAGACGAGATCCATGACGTTGAGACTTCGTTGGCCGTATGTTCGCAAAACTTTAGGCGCTACTTTACAAAGTTTTGGAATAGTTCAAGAAGAACGGGCTCGAATTACGGAAGCTATGGAAAAAGTCTACAAATCGGCATTTTTCCCTATTACTGAGGACACACTCGCCGGCGGGTTAGCAAATACGATCGCGGGAAGAATTTGTAATTATTTTAATTTTAAAGGTGGAGGATATATTGTTGACGGAGCTTGTTCCTCATCTCTTTTGGCTGTGGCAACAGCAGCGAATGCATTAAGGTTACGAGAAATGGATTTAGTATTAGCGGGCGGTGTGGACGTAAGCCTTGACCCGTTTGAACTTGTAGGATTTTCGAAAGTAGGAGCATTAGCCAAAGACGAAATGCGTGTTTATGACCAAAGAGCGAGCGGGTTTATTCCAGGGGAAGGTTGCGGATTTGTTTTACTTAAACGGTTGGAAGATGCTGTTAGAGATAAGGATTATATTTACGCCGTTATAAAAGGATGGGGAATTTCATCCGATGGAAAAGGAGGGATTATGGAGCCTTCTTCCAGTGGGCAGGCTACGGCAATCCAGCGTGCATATAATTTGGCAGGTTATACATTGGCCGATGTAGATTTTGTCGAAGGACACGGAACCGGAACAACTAAAGGAGATAAGGTTGAATTGGCCGGCATTGCTGCTTCTTTAAAACAAGCTACTAAAAGAACGGGTAAACGTATGTGTGGCATTACCTCTTTTAAGTCGATAGTCGGACATACTAAAGCTGCGGCAGGTATAGGAGGATTTATTAAGGCCGTATTGGCTGTAAATCAAAGAGTTTTACCCCCAACGGCAAATTGCCATGAACCTAATGAGATTTTTGAAAACGAAGCCAAGCAACTTTATCCGCTTATCCACGGTAAGATTTGTCCTTCCAACAAAACTGTTCGGGCTGGTGTATCTTCAGCTGGATTTGGAGGTATCAATTGTCATATAACGATAGAGTCCAAGTCATCTCCTAAAGGAACATTAAAATCGAAAATAAAAGAAGATGCTTTATTTTCCAGTAATCAGAATACAGAAATTTTCGTTTTTGCCTCAAGAACACTTATTCATTTGGACAAATTGATTAAAAAATTTAAAGAGGAATTACGTAATATTAGTATGGCGGAGATGGCAGATTTGAGTGCCCGTTTGAATAAAAAGGTGAGAGTCCGAGATTCAATAAAAGTTGCCGTTGTTACGGATTCTCCTGAGCATTTATATGAAGCGCTGAACGCAATTGAGAATGAGTTAGATTCAAAAACGTTGGAAGATGGCCAGATGATCGAAATCAAATCTAAGGATCCGATTACGTTCATTTTATTGGGAAATAATGTAAGAAAGAATAGGATAGGTTTTCTATATGCCGGCCAAGGCGCTCAACGGCTGAATATGACAAGGACTCTAGTTAATAGATTCGATTGGGCAAAAGATTTATTGAATATGTCCAAGGTTCCCTTGAAGGACTATATCTATAAGAATGAAGATCAATGTTTAACGAATGAAGAAAAAGTCCATTTTCAGAATAAATTATCACAGACGGAAATTACACAACCAGCGATTACTTTTAGTTCGGTTGTTTGGACGGAATTTTTGTCAAAGTTGGGTATCGATCCCGACGCTGTAGGGGGGCATAGCCTCGGTGAACTTACAGCTTTTTATAAAGCGGGTGCTTTCGATCGGAATATTTTATTTAAGTTTTCCGAATTTCGCGGCAAACAAATGTCCGGTAAAGGAAAGTCTGCCGGAATGGTGAGTCTTTCCTGCGATTACGAAAACGCAAGAGAATTAGTCAGCAAAGTTAAAGGCAATGCCGTTATTTCCAATATTAATAGTCCGATCCAGACTGTTGTTTCTGGTGATTTAAAAGAAATCGATAAAGTCATTTCATTAGCGAAGAAGCAAAATATTTCGACACTTATACTGCCAGTTTCTAATGCTTTTCATTCTTCACTTATGCGTTTACCTTCCAGAAGGATTTCATCAACTAAAATTCTCAATGGCATATACAATCCGAAAAAAACGAATTTATATTCCTGTATTGATGGAAAATTGGTTCAGCGTGGTACTGACATTAAAGAATATTTTGCAAAGCAAGTACTTGAGCCCGTTAATTTTATTAAACTTATCGAATCGATGTCAAAACAATGCGATTTGTTTATTGAGGTCGGCCCGGGAAGGATACTCACAGACCTTACTAAAGCGATTAATGGAGATAATGATCCCCCATGTTTTCCTATAGAGGGTAGGCCACAAAGCGATAGGGATCTTAACGTTGTTTTAGCTCAGACTTTTGTGAGAAATGTCAAAGTGAATTGGAAAGAATTGTATTCAAATAGAGCGATCAAGCCTTTTATTCCAACCTCGAGGAAAAAGTTTATCGAAAATCAATGTGAGCGGCCGCTTAAAGCGCTTGAGCAGCAAGAAATACTAGTTTCAGAGGTTATAACGCCTGCTTACATCGAGAAATTGCTAGAACCGACAAGGCAGCTCGACCACGTTCTTGTTGCGCCGGATGATGGGGAGGGCGCATCTATTGCAAAAATATTATTGGACTTAACTCATAAGATGACGGGATTCGATAAGGAATCTATTAATCTGAATATGCGTCTTTTAGATGATTTAAACCTTGATTCAATTAAGGCTGCCGAACTAATTGCGGAAGCCGCAAAAGCTCTGGGCGTTGCGGGTGAAATCGAGCCGGCTCAATATTCAAATAAGACGATGAATGAAATCAAACAAAAGTTCGAAGTTCTTCTCGCTCAAAAGCAGGATGGAAGTCGAGTTGATAGACAAGACAGTGTCCTTAAACGTTATCAAAATAAAGCGTGGGTAAGGAATTTTGTCGAAAGGTTCGAATCTCAAAATTTAAAAGAAGATAAAACAGAAGCGCAGAAGATATTTAAGAATATTCTTCTTATCTCTGATCTTCCAAAAGGGGAACTTAGCGAGTTTATCAAAGAAGAGTTTAAAGGGAGTAAGGTGCGTATTATCAATCCGGATGAAATTGATTTTGACAAAAAACCGGAATGTGTGATTTCGATTTTACGTTCGAATGCTAATGACCGTCTTACTCTTGAGGCCCTCCAGGAGAGAATGGAGAAGTTTCACAAAATCATTACTCTTGCAGCAAACGCGAAATATATACTATTTGCGCAATTGGGTTCAGGTGATTTCAAAGAAAGCAGTATTCGCGCACTTGCATCCACTTTACATCTCGAACGGCCTGAATTATATCTGAAGATTATTGATTTTAACAAAAATTTAAAGAATAAGTTTATTGCTGAAAAAATTTGCAGGGAACTAAAGTCATCTACCGTTTTTGCTATTGCAGGTTATAACGATAAAGGGGAGCGGCGTTCACCTGTTTTTGAGGTATCTAATTCATATTCCTATAAAAAACGTAACATAGTATGGTCAAAAAAGGACGTGGTCCTTATCACAGGTGGGGCAAAAGGAATTACAGCAGAATGTGCTTTGGAATTTGGCAGGATAACAAAAGTTAAAGTGATGCTCGTCGGAAGATCAAAAAAAGACGAGGGAATTGAAAAAACACTTGAGCGATTTAGGCAGGAGAATTTGGAATGCGCATATTTTCAATGTGATGTTTCTGACGCTTATCAGGTTAAGAAAGTTGTCATCGAAATTGAAAAAAGATTCGGATTAATTTCGGCTGTCGTTCACGGAGCGGGTTTAAATAGTTTAAGGCGATTAAAGCAAACAAATCTTGAGGACGTTTATAAGGAAGTTCTACCAAAGATTATGGGTGCTGTTAATCTCCTGGATGTTCTCAAAGGAAGTCAACTTAAACTTTTCGTTCCGATAGCCTCAATTATTGGCGTCACAGGTATGGAGGGAAGCGGATGGTATGGCTTTGCCAATGAGATGCTCCTTTTGTGTGTAAGAGCTTATAAAAATAAGAATGAGAACGTTCAAATTATTGCGCCCGCTTTCAGTGTGTGGGATGAAGTAGGAATGGGAGTCAATCTTGGAAGTATAGAGAAGTTAGCCGAAAAAGGTATTGGTGCGATTCCGGTCGACGAGGGTGTTAAGCGATTTTGTGGATTAATTGAAGGGGATCCATCAACAGACCATGTCATAATTACGTCCCGTGTTCCTGGCCTCAATACATTTCAAGTTAAAGATTTTGATCCAAGGCCGAATTTGCGGTTTATCGAAGAAATTAATTACCATATGCCAGGTGTCGAACTCATTGTTCAGACCCATTTGAATGTTCAAGATGACCCGTATCTACTTGATCATAATTGGAAGGGGACAATATTGTTCCCCTTTGTTTTTGGGCTAGAAGCTATGGTCCAGGCTGCTAGTTACTTAACCAATGATGTACAAATTGAGTCTTTGATGGCTCGGGATATCCATCTTGATAAACCAATTCCGATTAATTTGAAAAATGGTACAAGAATAGAAATTCATGCTCAAATTTTAGAAGAAAGTTCTAAAGCAGATTCAAAAGTGAAAGTTGAAATATTCTCTGAGCATGATAATTACAATCAACCAGCTTTTTTTGCGATTTTAAATTTTTCCAAAGGGGAAGAAAAGCTAAAGACAATAGATATATCTAAAGATTTGTTTAAAAATCCGATTAATTTTAATGTCGATAAAGATGTATACGGGCCAATTTTGTTTCAAGGTAAAACCTTTCAGTGTATTAATAAAGTTTATAAGTTGTTCTTTGACCAGAGGACTGACGAAGGAGAATGCATATTTACAACTCATTTCGAGAAATCAACAGCAACATTTTTGAAACAGAATAGAAAGTTTTCCGGGCAGTTCCTTATTAATGATCCCTTCTTAATTGATTCAAGCTTACAATCAATGCAGATAATTGCTGCTCAAGACGCTTGTTTACCCAATTTTATCAAAGAGCTTAGATTAGACATTTCAGCGTTTTCGAAATATAGAGACAATTTACTGGTCAAAACAAACTTAAAAAAGTGCGGAATGACTGCCTACTCGGGCAATTCTTTTATGTCGGATGGGAAAGTGATTATTTTGAGCATTATTGGTTGTCATTTAAAAATACTTGAGTCTCTTCCTGGAAATCCTTCTGCCAATGATTTGGTCGATCCCAATAAACGCGATATGGAACTTATAGAACGAAAGTTAAACAGTTTCACGCAAAATTTAAATGGGCAAGTGCCAGCTATTAAATATGTTTATGATCCTCGGTTTAAAAATGCACATAAGGATAAACGCCATGAATTGGAAATTCCCTACTTGCATCTGCTACTTCAGCAGATTTTAGATAAAAAGAATAAAAATTTAGAAAAAATTAAAATAAAATGGGAAAGCTCTGGACGGCCAATCGTTGAAACATCACAATCACATTCTCCGAACATCTCAATTTCTCATACAGATGCTTCAATGATATGTGTAGCGGGATATAGTCAACAGGGATGTGATATTGAGAACATCATTGAAAGAAAAGAAAATGATTGGTTAGCTTTACTAGGTGAGAATAAACATCAATTGTTGGAAAGAATGATTAAGTTAGGGTTTGATTTAAATACTAGTGGAACAGCTATTTGGAGTGCTGTTGAAACATTCAAAAAGACTTTAAATAAAAAACAAGTAAATATTAGGTTATGTGATTACTGGGATGACGTGTTTATTTTTGAGAACGATCGCGCCAATCCAAATATTAAAGTTGTATCAATTCCTATTAAATTTACAATTGGTGATAAAAAAGTTTTGTCCTTCGCAATTGAAGCTCGACAGATTCAAAAAGAAAAGAAGGATCTTTTTGAAAAAAAGGACTTGGACAAGTCTGTATTGACGAAATTTGGATTTAACGAGGAATTGTTTGGAATTCATGTGGATTATTCCGGTCCTCAACAACAGTATGTATTTTCAAAGCATTTTCCTGTAACTTTTAGGACGAATAAGCTCATGAGTCGAAGGGTATTTTTTACTAGTTATTTTGAGTGGATGGGTGAATTAAGAGAGTATAGTATTCAACCCGTTATGAGCGAGCTGGCAAATCTTTTAGAAACTGGTGGGTGGGGTTTAGCAACTAATGGGGTAAGATTAAAGATTTTGGGTGATCTCCGAGGCAATGATGTTATTTTGGGTAGAGTTTGGATGGAAGAAGTTTCTGGAGAAAAAGAAAGTATTTTTGATTTATGTTTTGAATGGAGAAAACAAACAAATAGTTCTCATATTGAAAGAGTTGCTTTTTGTAAACAGAGAGTTTCATGGATAAAAATAACAGGACATGGTCAAGGTAAAGTAGAAGAGATGCCGCCAGCCATCAAATCATTTATGGACTCTATGAGACCTAGAACGAAAGTAAAGCAACCTCTTGAGAAGTTTTCAGAACCATTCAATCATTTAAACTCAGGGAATATAATTAAAGAATTTGATAATAAGGGATTGTTCTTAATGGATTATATTTTTGATACGTCTTTGGAGAATTCGAACTTGGTGGGTAATGTTTATTTTGCTAATTATGCAGAATGGTTGGGTGTCGTTATGGATTTATATTTTTATAAAATAATTCCTGAATGTTATAAGGGGGTTGGAGATAATGGAGAGTTTGTAATTCTTAACTGCGATATTGATTATTTAACCGAAGCAATGCCTTTTGATACGATTCTTGTGAAAATGTATTTGAATAGGATTCACCAAAATAGTTTAGATTTAGACTTCGAGTTTTTTTTGTATAACGGAAGAAAAGTAGGTAGAAAATTGGCTGCTGCAAGAAATAGGGCTATATGGGTTAGAAGAAAGGGAGACATAGTGGAGGCGGAGAATTTACCATCAAAATTGATTCAGAATTTTCAAAAACAGATTATAGAGCCAATAACAAGTCTTATGAGATAAAATTCCATGGTACACATGAATTTATTTGCATTGGCAGGGTTATCAGTAACAGTTGTTTGTTTTCTATTAGCTTTTTTTATATTTATCAATGTTAAAAGACATGTGCATCGCTTATGGGCATTATTTAATATTTCTGTTGGTATCTTTGGGTTTGGAACCTTTCTCGTTGGAATTTCACAAACATACGATCAAGCATTTTTAAGTTGGAAGATTACGATATTCGGCGTATCGCTAATCGCAATGTTTTTTTATCATGTTATTTATGAATTTTGTCAGTTGAACGATCAAAAAATGCTCAGATTCGTATATTGCCACGGCATACTATTTGCTTTTTTAGGAGTGGCTACAAACACCACATTTCATTCAATGAGGTATGCCTTTAATCAATTTTATTATTATAAGGCCGGTGTTGGTTTTAATATTCTTTTTCCAATTTGGCTTTTTATTGTCTTTACGTCGTTTGGCAATTTGTTTGTATATTTTAATCGGATTGGCGGTATCAAACAAATACAGGGTAAATATTTATTTTGGGGAATGTTGTTGGGATTTTTGGGCGGTTCAACAACCTCTTTCCCGTCATGGGGAATAGATGTTTATCCAGCTTGGCATTTTTTTATATGTGTATATATTGCAATTTCTACATACGCGATATTTAAATATCAATTGATGGATATCAGAGTCGCTATTACGCGGCTAGGAGTCTTTGTCATTGTTTATTCATTAGTTTTGGGAATCCCCTTTGGACTTGCTTTTTGGGGGCAAGAATGGTTAAAAAATAACTATGCTGATAATTGGTGGATTGTTCCATTAGTCTTTTCCACTGTTTTAGCTACCATCGGCCCGTTTATTTTTATTTTTATCCAAAAGAAAGCCGAGGACAGGCTCCTTCAGGAACAGCGGCAATATCAAGCCACATTGAGACAGGCGTCTTTGGGTATGGGGCAGATTAAAGACTTAAAAAGATTATTGAATTTGATTGTTCACGTTGTTACTCGGGCTGTTAAAATCGACAATTGTAAAATATTTCTTCGCCACGAAGATTCCAAGCAATTTGTTTTAAAAGCGGTTAAGGGCGATAAAGAAAATATCGATGAACAAAGTCATCTGGGTTTTGATTCTCTTTTGGTTAATTATTTTAATCAGGTCAAAGAACCGATTGTATATGAGGAAATAAAACAAAAACGTACTGATGTGGGAGGTGAAGGGTTGGCAGAAATTGAGGAAAGCTTGGAGAGAATTGAAGCGGCTTTGGTTGTCCCCAGTTTTATTGAACAAAAATTAATCGCTATTATTTCCTTAGGAAAAAAACGTTCAGGCAAACTTTATACGCATGATGACTTAGCTGTTTTTTCTATATTAGCTAATCAGTCGGCGCTGGCTATAGAAAATGCCCAATTTTATGAAGATATGCAGCGCACCCACGTGCAACTTATGAAAGCAGAAAAAATGGCCACCGTCGGAACCATGGCGGATGGTTTGAGCCATCAAATCAATAATCGCTTGCATGCCATGGGATTTATTGCCGGTGATTTGATTGATACCATACGACATGGAAAAGAAAACGGTCATCCGCCGAAAACAAAAGAATTGCTCGACGAGGTTGAAAGCGGACTGGAACGGATTCAGCAAAATGTTAAGCATGGTGGTGAAATCGTCGGCGGACTATTGCGATATACGCGAAAAGGAGAGCAGGGATTTACTTCTGTCGAGCTTCCGGCGCTTTTAAAGTCGGCCTTGGAAATGGCTCAATTCAAAATTAAAGTCCATATGCTGGGAATCGAGTATCATTTTGATAAGAACATACCTAAAATAAAAGGAAATTTTACTCAACTGCAGGAAGTGTTTTTTAACCTCATCGACAATGCTTACGACGCTATGATGCAGCGCAAAGATGAATTGCAAGAGAATGGTTATAAGCCGCATTTGGATATTTATGCCCGGGAAATCAATGCTAAAATTGAGATTCTTATCCAAGATAATGGCATGGGCGTCAAAGAAACGGATATGCATAAATTGTTCGCTCCATTTTTTACCACCAAAGCGACAAGCAAAAAAGGAACAGGTTTGGGGCTTTACGTTATTCGGCAAATCATTGAAGATAATCATGGGGGAAAGGTGAATTTTTCGTCCAAATACCGAATCGGATCAGAAACGCAAATTATATTACCCATTGCGCTGGAGAAAGTAACGTAAAATAAAAAAGATTCGATTTGTTTTATCAGCAGGCAGCCTTTAAAATAAAGGAACCCGCAATTTTATTTTTAGTAATATTAAGTGAATTGGAACAGATGAAGTTAATCGGAGGAGTACATGTCGAAATTGTTGATTGTTGATGATGAAACGGATATCCGTGAATTCGCTAAAAGTTTTTTTAAAAAACGCGGTATCGACGTCACCACTGCTGGTGGAGGGAAAGAGGCACTTCTATCTGTTAAACAAAATAATCCCGATCTCATTCTTCTAGACATCACTATGGAGGACATGAGCGGCGTCGAGGTTTTACGGACTTTACGTGAAAACAAAAATAATGTCAAAGTGATTATGGTGACGGGAATTGAAAACGAAGAAACGGTGAATGAAGCTAACAGTTATGGAATCAAAGGGTATATACATAAACCTTTGATCCTCGAAGAACTCGAACAGATTGTCCTTAAAGAATTAAATGACCGTTAAATTACCGATGATCAAAATCGATTACAAAAAGGAACTTGAAACCGCCAGCAAGGGCATGATCATGATTCATGATCCTAAATTGCTGATCAAGTTAATCGTGCGGATGATTGTGCGCAAATTACGCATTAAACATGCCGCCATGATTTTGTATGAATCAGATTTTGATCGTTACGTCTTGAATATTTCTCGAGGAGAAACCGGCCATCGAATCCCCATCGGTTTTACCAAGTTCAGCAAACAAAGTCCAATCATTAAATTATTCATCGACAAAAAATACCGCAGCGTCATACAAGGGATGAATGCCGTCGTTGCCGAAGACATCAACCGTATTATTTGGCGAGAAAACGTCGTCGACAATGGAAACGGTGGAGGTGTTAAAGAACTTCTGCATAAAGTCAGTGAACAAATGGATACGCTTAATTCTATCGCTTGTGTTCCGGCTTTTTACCAAGATAAATTAATGGCGGTGCTTTTATTAGGAAACAAACATGATGAAACCCGTTTCGCCCAGGAAGAACTTAATTTTTTTGCCGCGCTGGCGCATGATGCCGCGATGGCTATTCGCAACGCCCAGTTATTCAATGATCTTAGCCGTGAAGCTAAACGTAACCGAGAACTATTTATTCAAACGATTATTGTGTTAAGCTCGACGATAGAAGCCAAGGATAAGTACACGCATGGTCACACGGAGCGGGTTACCAATTATTCTTTAGCTATCGCTCGCCAGATGGTGGCCAATGGGTCGGCGGAATTTGAGAATGCTTTTTTTGAAAATATTTATATTTCGGGCTTGCTTCACGATATAGGAAAAATTGCCATTCCGGAGACTATCCTTAATAAAACCGGTCGTCTTACCGACGAAGAATACGAAATTATGAAGAAACACACCGTTCGAGGCTCGGAAATGATTCGGCCGCTCAATCTACCTAAAGACTGCATTGACGGAATCAAATACCATCATGAAAGGTTTGACGGAAGAGGTTATCCCGACGGGCTTATAGGTGCTGGCATCCCTATAACAGCGGCGATAATGGCTGTTGCTGACTCTTACGACGCGATGACTTCATCGCGACCTTATAGAAAAGGTATGCGAAAAGAAGATGCTATTCTGGAGATACAGAAGAACGCGGGCTTACAATTCAATCCTATCCCTGTGCGTGCCATCGTAGAGTTATATCATCAAGGAAAGTTGTAGCGTTAATTGAGTTCATTGGGTTTGTTGAGTTTGTTGTGTTCTAACCCGATAACTCTAAAAACTCAATCAACCCAATTAACTTATCGGAATTTCAATTACCACAGATGTTCCTACCCCGACTTTACTTTTCACCGAAATTCTTCCATGATGATTTTCAATGATACTTTGAACAATCGCTAGCCCCAGGCCTGTGCCGAAATCTTTATTGGTGAAGAATGGATCAAAGATTTGTTTGATATGTTCCTCAACAATACCCAGCCCAGTATCCGTAATAATAATCTCCAGGATTTGATTATGTTTAATGGACGACTTGATTTGTCTTGGAATGACTTCTGCCCTAACCAATAGTTCTCCGCCATTAGGCATGGCTTCGATGGCGTTGAGAATAATATTCATTAAAGCTTGGTGGATTTGGTTAGGATCGAGACGCATGATTAAATCATCATTAATACTAATATGACGATCGTAGTGTACATGTTTGTTTAATAAATGATGATTCAACGTGTCTACACTTTGATTAAGTAGTTTTTTGACGGGAACATCGGTAAATTTGGGAGGATTAGGTTTTGAGTATTCCATAAGGCGGTTCACCAGCTCGCTAATACGGTCGATTTCTTTATTGGTAAGCTGCGAATATTTTTTTACAAATTCTTTATCGTTGTGACGTGCAGGTAAATATTCATTAAATGTTTTAATGACTGTTAATGGGTTTCTTATTTCGTGGGCAATTCCACTAGCTAATGTCGCAAGGGTTTTGTACTTTTCGGTCTGAGTTATTTCTTGGCGTAATTTTTCATTTTCAAACATCATTTCTTCTTGCGTTGATTTAAAGAAATATTTTTCTAAATATTTTTGCAATCTGTGTCTAAGGGGTATAAAGATTATCCCTAGAAAAAATGCCAGGAAAATACTTAAAAATGGAGAATTATAATTATATTTAATTCGCACCAATTCTCCTAAAGAGACAATGAGGATTAAATAAATTAAAGAAATGCTTGAGATGGATAAAGAATAAACGAAGCTTTTTTTAAGGATTAAATTAATGTCCATCAACTTATATTTTATTGTCACATACGCGTGGATACTGATAAATATGACCGCCGGCAGAAACCCAATTGGATATAGCGAAATTCTATAATTGGGAATAAAATCTAATATAGCGATATTGAAAATAACAATCGCGGTTAAAATGTATTTAATAAGGTTTTTATCGTGCCAATCGTTAGTGGTTATTAAATTTCTTTGATAAACCAAATATAATAATGCAAGAGGCGTCATAAAATAAAGTAAATACAGCGGATGAGCAAATCCGGCCGCCGGGTATATGCCCCAGTAGTACGAATGGTAAAAGGATTCGATTATTAAATTTGAGCCAAGAATAAGACCACAGATTAAAGTGTTTAGAATATAGAATAATACTATAATATTTTTGTTTATTTTACCGCCAAGTAGTTCTGAAGAATGATGCAAATTTAGAATTGGTATGAATGTGATAAAACAATAAGAAATCTTAATTAGTACTATAATTAAAAGGCGGTTGTCATTATCTAGGAAATTATAAATTGAATATGTGAATTGCCAAACAAACACGCACACACAAATAAAAAAATAAGTTATATTCTTTCGTGATTGGCTGTTTCTTGAAATGACGAATAAGCCGAAAAGAAGCGCTATGAATGAACTGATAAAATGAGGCAGAAAATATAGATTTAGAGTCATATGCTGCTATGTTTATATTATTAATTTGGATTAACTGCCGGGATTTTAATAATCACCGCTGTTCCTTCCCCGATTTTGCTTTTAACCGAAATCTTACCATGATGATTTTCGATAATGCTTTGCACAATCGCTAATCCCAGTCCAGTACCAAAGTCTTTGTTGGTGAAAAACGGATCAAAAATATGCTTGAGGTTTTCCTCTGTAATGCCAGATCCTGAATCTCTTATGGTTATTTCAATGATTTTATTATGCGCAACGGTTGACTTTATCTTTTTAGGAATAACAGAAGCGTCAACAAATAATTTGCCGCCATTGGGCATGGCTTCAATAGCATTTAACATGATATTAAAAAGAGCCTGGTGAATCTGATTTGGGTCAAGCTGCATGGAGAAATCATGATCGATATTTATATTTCTTTGACATTCAATATGATGGTTTAAGAAATGATGGTTCAGGACATCGATCGTATGGTAAAGCATTTTTTTCAACTGGACATTTGTAAATTTGGGCGGATTGGGTTTTGAATATTCCATCAATTGTGTGAGGAGGTCTTCAACGCGTTCGATTTCTTTATTAGCTAATTTAGAATATTTCTGAATAAAGTCTTGATCTTGATGCCGATGGGGCAAATATTCATGAAATGTTTTAATCACTGTCAAGGGATTACGAATTTCATGGGCAATTCCGCTCGCTAAAGTCGCCAAGGTTTTATACTTTTCTGTTTCGGCTACTTCTTGTCTTAATTGTTTGTTCTCGAAGAATATATCATCAGGGGCTTTCTTAAAGAATAGTTTATCAATGACGTTCTGTAAATTATCCCTAAATGGCATAAAAATTATTCCTAAGAAGAAGGCAAGGGATATGCTTACTTGTAATGATTGATAATTTAGGATGTATTGAAGGAATCTCTCAGTAATAAATATTGAGGTCAAATATAGAACTGAAGTAACTGTAATTAGTGAGGAATATGCCAAAGTTCTTTTAATCACTATATTTATGTCAAAAAACTGATGTTTTAATATAGCGTATCCAACAACAATAAAATGTATGGCGACGAATAAATTACCGAACGGATAAATCTTCATACCAAAGCCCGGTAAGAAATTAAGGGTTCCTCCTGCAAACCCCAAAAATGCGCAAAGAAGAAATAAGAGTTCTTTGTTTCTGATTATTTTTGAATTTTTGTAATAATTTTTGTAATGAAAGTATAATTGAATATGGGATATCAAGGTTATAAATATCCAAATTATAAAGGAAAAAAGATAGTAATTATTTGTGGAGAAGTAATAAATATTATCAAAATTGATACCAATGACTTTGAAAAATTTATTATTATAAATTGAGAATAGGAAGAATAAACCCTGAAAATAAATAAATAATAAATAATAAGAATTCTTACTGTTTCTGATTAAAAACACGGTATGTTGGAAGAAAATAGGTATGAATAAAACTCCGCTATACGCAAACTTCCACAATTTCATTGACTCAAGGGGGTCTTTATTAATTCCCAGTAAGAATGCCCCCATACCCCAGATGGCTACGCATAAGACATGCAATGAATAAATTCTCGTAATTTTTGAATCATTATTTAGATTAATGATCAAAAATAACGGCATATAGGTTATAACAATTAATAGCCCGGAGATAGCAAAGAGATTTAAATGAAGCATATTTAGTCTTGATTGTTAGCCTGTTTTTTCACAACCCTCAATATTTCCTTCGAATCAAATGGTTTGGTGATATATCCATCAGCACCGAGTTTTTGCATTTCCGCGAGTAATTCAACCGATTGATAGCCCGTCACAATAACGACTTTTTGTTTGGGGTGTTTTTCTTTGATTTCCTTTAATGTATCAAGCCCGTTCCTATTAGGCATTTTAATGTCGAGTAAGACTACGCCGATATTCTCACCATGTTTGAGGCAATCCAAACATTGATGGCTGTCTTCGGTCACGATTAGCTCATAATGTTCTTCTAAAATTAATTTGAGTGATTCGCGTATGCCTTCTTCATCGTCACAGATTAAAACTTTACTTGCGGGGGGATTCATGTATTGCTCCTTCAGTGTTTATTGAGTTTTTTGGGTTTGTAGAGTTCTTTGTGTTTGTAGGGTTTATAGAGTTTTTTGAGTTGATGGAGTTATTTGTGTTCCTTGCGTTCGTTGAGTCTGCGGGGTTCTTTGTGTTTATTGAGTTTGTTGAGTTAGGAGATTTTAAGTAAGTAATAAATTTAGAAATTAAACGAGCCGTTTTATCCGATTGGTCATATATTTCCTTAAATTCGGAGGAGGATATATAACTAAGATCTCTGGCGATATGAAGCTGGCTTTGTAATTCAGCTAATGAGCCTTTGGAAATAAAAAGAAAACGGACAAACTCTTTATTGGAATTTCGAGAAAATCCTTCTGCAATATTTGACATGACCGATATAGAAGCGGATTGTATTTGTGCTTTAAACCGAAAATCGTGCACAATTATTTGATTATCTTTTATTTTGTAAATCATATTCACCAGTTTTCGTGCTTCTTGCCAGGCTAGGATGTCTTCGAACGTATTTATCTTCATAATTGTTCTTTGTGTTTATTGAGTTTGTTGAGTTTGTTGAGTTTGTTGTGTTTATAGAGTTTGTTGTGTTTATAGAGTTTGTTGAGTTTCTTGCGTTCGATAACTCAATCAACCCAAATAACTCAATGAACCCAATTAACCCAATTAACCCAATGAACTCAATGAACCCAACGAACGCTAAAGCGCTGCTGGGGTCGAGATAATCAAAATCTTTGTTTGTCTGGATTTTTCATTTTGGAAATAATGTTTGAGTGAGGCATCAAAGTAAATGGAGTTGCCCTTAGATAAAGAGTAGGGGGTTTCGCCGATCATCACTTTGGCTTCGCCTTCCATAACCAGGATAAATTTTTCTGTTCCGGCCACACTTTGTTCCGCATTTGTTTGTCCGCCGTGTTCCAGAGTCAGCAGGGTAGGCATCATTTTCTTCTTTAGTACATTGGTCGTCAAAATTTCAAATGAAGCCTTGTCGCTATGAATGAAAATATCTTTTTGCGCCGTTCCCTCGGAACGTTCTACTGTTTTTTCCTCATTCACAATATCGGCATACAGTTGCAGAACATCGATGCCTAAACCTTTGGCAATCGCCATATGCGATTCAACTGTTCCGGTCATTTTGAGATTTTCGATACGGCTGAGTGTGGCCACTTGGACCTGGCTTTTTTCTGATAATTCAACGAGGGTTATTCCTTTTGACTTCCGAATTTCTTTGAGCTTCTTTCCTATATACATGGGAAATATCCTTTAAGTTTTTGGGGGTTGAACATAAATAAAGATTAGCATATTTTAATTTTATGTCAATGATTTTGATTATAAATCAAAGTAAAGCTGAATTTTAGCGGAAAAATCCGTTTAAGGTAATAAATTATCGCTTCATAAATCCATTATTTTCATTGTATTAAGATTTAAATGAAATTATTTATCAAATAAATTTGACAAATAATCAAATTGATGTTATCTTTCGTTTACTACAACAGGAGGCTGACATGGAAGAAAAAAATTATATGAATGAACAATCTGAACGATTCCCCAATCAAACGCGGAATGTCCAGGAATCAATTGCCGTGTATACCGTTTTGACCATCTTGATTAAGATGCGCGAGCAATTGGGACTGGAGGCGATGCTCGAGTATTTACAGGAGTACGCCAATGTGATCGAAAGAAATAATCCAAAACTGAAAGATGCTGTTTTGCGTGCACTTAAAATTATCAACGTTAAAAAAATGTATGGAGATGCTCTAAGACAATAAGGAGAAAGAAGCATGAGGTTAAGAAGAAAAGCCGCTTTTATCCTGGGGCTGGTCTTATCCTTGCGCGGTGTGGTCGCTGAAACAAATGAGACGGGGGTCTGGGAAAAAATTTCAAATGGTTTGAATGAAAGTTACGTTCAGTCATTAGCTGTGACAACGGGGAAAGAACCGTCGATTTTGGCAGGTACTGATAAAGGAATTTACCGAAGCTCGAATGAAAATTTTTTTAAGAATTTAATATCCTTTACGGGTGAAGCTACAAAGGTCAATGATATTTATGCTGATTCAAACGGATTAATATTTGCCGCCACAGATTCAGGGCTATATAAGAGTAGCCATCAAGGAAAAAAGTTCGATCGAATATATTCCTCGTCCGATGAAGAAGAGAAAAAATGTTTAGCCGTTCTCAGCGATGAGAAAGGTGTTTATCTGGGAACTCAAAAAGGACTTTTTTATCAGCCATCAGGGAAAACCACATGGAATAAAACTTTTTCGGTCATGAACAAAACATCCGTCAGTCAAATCTTAAAAGACAATGATTCTTTATATTTCGTGACGGATCATAAAATTTTCCGACTAAAAGACGGACATGAAACAATCGAAGAGATATTTTCTGAACGACTCAATATTTTAGAAGAAGTTGATCTTCCAAGTTCCGACGAAGATATTATTCGAAATAAAATGATCAATCATATTTCCGTCACCGATGATCACACCATCATAGTTTCTTCCGACAATGGATTATTGTATAGTACCGACGACGGTGAATCTTGGAAGGATATTGGTCTCGGGGCCGTTGCTTATAAAGAGATCAACACTATTCTACCTGTACAAAGTCTTTGTCCTACCTTAGATCAACGTTGTTTAAATTTTCTTGCCGCCACTGACAATGGCGTTTTTTTATATTCAAATGGAAAATGGACTTCACTTTATAAAGGCATGGATGCTCACGTTGCCACGGATTTGGATCTTTATGAAGGAGATTCAGTTATTGCCTCGACGGAAAATGGTGTATACAAATTGTCCTTAAAAGAGACATTAGCTTTAGCCAATGCCCCGTCCAATTTAAATCCACAAATTAATTATGATCCATTGAGTTCTCCATTTAAAAATGAGCCTTCCATTGGCGAGGTTCAGGATTTAGCGATTGGTTATGCTGAAGTTCATCCCGACAAAATTAAAGAATGGCGAAGAAAGGCTCAAAATAAAGCTTGGGTTCCGTCACTTGATATTGGTGTCGACGGTGGAAAATCGTTTTCCCATGGAGATAGTGTTTATGGCAGTTCATCAGGCGGTGGATCACATTATGTCGGCCCGGATGATAAGTCGGCCGCCGAGGATCTCGGTTGGGATGTGTCCTTGTCTTGGGATTTGGCTGATGTTATTTGGAGCAGCGATCAGACAACAATTGACAGTCGTTCAAAACTAATGGTGGAATTGCGCGAAGACATTTTAAATCAAGTGACAAGGCTTTATTATGAACGGCGTCGTCTACAAATGGAGTTAGCTCAAGCGCCAAGCGATGCAAGTATTATTTTAGATCAAACCATGCGGGTCGAAGAATTAACGGCAATGATCGACGGGCTTACTGGCGGCGGGTTTAGCCGGCGGATTAAAGATGACACAAGTCACAAGTCACAAGGTCACAAGTAAAGGAAAAAAAGTGGAAAATAAAGCTTATAAAAAATTGTTGGTTTGGGAAAAGGCAGATAGATTGGCTCATGGTATTTACCTGGTGACCAAAAATTTTCCTAGAGAAGAAATCTATGGAATTACATCTCAGTTAAGACGGGCAGCCGTGTCTGTACCGACAAATATTGTAGAAGGCACAGGCAGACAGAATAAAGGTGAATTACGGCAATTCGCGAATATAGCCTTGGGATCTTTATTTGAAGTGGAATACTTACTGGAATTTAGTTGCCGATCTCATTTCATAACAAAAGATGAATTTAATCGCCTTGATCAATTAAGAAATGAGGTTGGAGCATTATTATGGGGGTTTTATAAATCTTGTTAAGCAGGTCACAAGGTCACAGGACACAGAGTCACATCTGACTTGTGACTTGTAACATGTG
>JAGOSC010000118.1 GCA_018062515.1 Candidatus Omnitrophota bacterium | reverse complement strand
CTTTTCATCCTTTGCCCAAAAAGGAACAAGCCCCCATTTGGCTAAAGTCAACTCTTGTGGTGATTCATTTAATATGACAGGCACATTCTGACCGGGAATAATGTTATACCGAGGAACAAGATCAAAGTCGATTTTCTTTAAACGAAACAACTTCTTTATTCGTTCTTTATCTTTATTGGTATATCCGTAGCGTCCGCACATTTCATTTTCGCTTATTTAAATAAATTAAAAATTGTCTTATTCCGAAATAACTTAATGAAAAAAATACTAAGGCTGAAAATATGACTAAGGTTCCTTTTAAAGACGCCGTGCTTGTACCATAAATAGGATCCCAACCAGACTTCACTTGGTCTTCAAAAGTATTCAATATTATTAAGGAAAATAAAATAACCAAAATTATAGTTACGCCAACTGCTAACCATAAAGTTAGTTTGTCTCTCCGTTGATCCATAGTAAGAATATCTTTTTCGTTCCCTAGCCATTTTTTAAAAAAGCGTATGAACATATTATTTACCTTTCAAAACTCTATCGGCCCACCATTGATGAACCTTGATATCATTGGCAAATCCAGCCGCTATAAATATATCGCGCCAATCAAGACAGGCTAATTTTACCCACTCTTCAAACTTTCCTTCCTCGGATGTCACTTTTAGAACCGCGAATCTTATTCTTTCAATTTCCTCAGGAGTAGATTTTTCACAAAAAGGCACATTATTTCCGCATTTATTTATTAAAATTTTTGAAATGCGTTGACGCTCCTCATCGGAATCAAATAACTTTTCAATCAATTTTTCTGTTTTTTTACTCAATGGTAACATAAATTATATTTTTACCTCCAATAATTCACTCCAACTGGTCGTAAAACGTGGGCTTTTCCTCGTCTGTTTCATGTGCCACGGCTGTCCTAACCCTTCTGAAGCAAGCTGGATTTTACCACAATTTACTGAAGAATTATAGTTGTCGATTGTCTGCATGAGTTTTTGATAACGTGTACCTAAATAGTAAGGATCAAGAAAATATTCTTGAGCTTGTCGCTCTGAACTTAAATCCGTTAAGACAACACCCACCCGGTTATATTTATAGCCTTTCTTGAAAATTTCTTTCAAAAGAAGCCGAGTGTAATGACTCAATAACGGTGTATACGCCGACGGTGGTGTTATGTACATTCCCAGCGAATTGTTGTAATAATCCCCTTTAAATCGGTTGGTCTCAATAATCACGTGCAAGTATCCCGCCAATAAGTTTTGCCTACGTAACTTCACGCACGCGCGGGCAACATAAGCTGAAGCTGCTTCCTCTAACTGATTCAAATCTTCAACTAAATATCCGAACATTCTCGAACAAGAAACTGCCTTTTTATCCGGTATAACTTCTTCCATTGAAAGACAAGAAATCCCCCTCAATTCCCAAACAGTTCTTAACCCGGTAACCGTCATCTTTTTTCTAACTTGTCCGTCGGGCATATTTTTTAAATCAAATGCCGTATAAACACTTTGATTATTAAGCCATTTCTGACGTTGCCGACCAATGCCCCAAATTTTTTCCACTGGTATTTTTTTTAAGTAATCATCGATGTTATCAAGTAGAGAAAACATGCCAGTTTTAAACACACGCTTGGATAAATAATTGGCTATCTTAGCTAATGTCTTCGTTCTTGCAATTCCCACTGAAACAGGTAGTCCTACCCGACGATAGACGGTCTCTTTAATTTTGCGTGCATAATCTTCCATGTTAAAGTTAGAAAATCCCCTGAGAAGCAAGAAAGCTTCATCGATGGAATAAACTTCTATGTTTGGTGTAAATTCTCTCAATACATTCATTACTCTCGATGACATATCGCCATAGAGAACATAATTCGAAGAAAAAGCCCGAACATTTTGGTTTTTAACTAAATCTCGAATTTCAAAAAGAGGAACGCCCATTTCAATACCAATTTCTTTTGCCTCTTCAGATCGGGCGACCACACAACCATCATTATTTGATAAGACTATAACCGGAACATTTTTTAAAGAAGGATTAAAAAGGCGTTCACATGAGGCATAAAAATTATTGCAGTCTACAAGGGCGTAAAGATCGCCGTCACACGCTGTGAATGACATGGACAACCACTCCCCACACTTCAAAATCCATGTTACTTGTCACTTCAATCGGTGCATAGTTTGGATTTTCAGCTACAAGAAATATATTCCCATTGTATTTCTTCATTCGCTTAACAGTAAACTCACCGTTTAAGATGGCTACCACTATTTTATTATTGATTGCTTCAAGAGAACGATCAACAATTAAAATACTGCCGTTTTGAATACCGGCGTTGATCATAGAATCGCCTTTTACACGTACAAAGAAAGTCGATGCTGGATGGTCAATTAAATACTCATTTAAATCTAAAGATTTTTCAATATAGTCATCGGCTGGGGACGGGAAACCGGCGGGCACGTGGGAAAGATAAAGCGGTAACTTTCGCTCAATTTTCGTCGTATATTTTTGGATACCTAAGATCATGCATCATATATACCACACAGATGTACGTATGTAAATAATTTAAATTGATCGAGGTATAACTTCATCCAGATATCGCCGAATACATAAGCCCGAAGGGCGAATAATTAAGTATCCCCGGAATTTCTCGTCTGGTACGTTCTCAGTATAGATTATCCAAAGTAAACATTTCAGAATAAGTTCGCATCCTGTATCGTGAAGTATTAACAATAAGCTTAGACTGCTCAATAATGTTATTTGATACAAATTCTTGAGGAGAACCATAAGAATTGATAATATTTTCTTTTTTGCCGGTCTGTATATAAA
>JAGOSC010000022.1 GCA_018062515.1 Candidatus Omnitrophota bacterium | reverse complement strand
GAAGATATCAGCGTCATGTCTGAAACTGGAAATAATTGGGATGATCTTGGTGAGTTGAGTCAATCGGGCATCAACTGGGAAGATCTTGGACAAATGACGTTGGCTGGCATTAACTGGGATGATATCAGCGTTATGGCCTCTACAGGAATCAATTGGGATGGTATCGATGTCCTAAGCGAATCCGGAATCAATTGGGCCGATATCGGTGAGCTTTCCGTCGCTGGCATTAATTGGTTTGATATTGGCGAACTGGCTAGTGCCGGAATTAATTGGGATGATCTAACCGTTCTTACTTCATCCGGAATCAATTGGGATGACCTAGGTTCTTTAAGTGGCGCCGGAATCAATTGGGATGATCTTAGTATCATGGCCTCGACGGGAATCAATTGGGAAGGTATTGATGTTCTAAGTGAATCTGGAATCAATTGGGCCGATATCGGTGAGCTTTCCGTCGCCGGTATTAATTGGTTCGATATAGGCGTCATGGCTAATACCGGAATTAATTGGGAAGGTATCAATGTGTTAAGTGAATCCGGAATTAATTGGGAAGGTATTCAAAACTTATCTATAGCCGGAATCAATTGGTTTGATATAGGTGAAATGTCCGCCGCTGGTGTTAATTGGTCAGATATTGACGTGTTGAGTGATACGGGAATCAATTGGTCCGATATTGGAGAATTAAGTTTAGCCGGTATTAACTGGTTTGATGTCGGAGCTATGTCGGTCGCCAGTATCAACTGGGATGAAATGCGTGTATTAAGCGAAGCTGGTGTTAATTGGGAAGGTATTGACGTCATGGCTGGCGCTGGAATCAACTGGTTGAATATTGGTCAATTAGCTAACTCCACAATCAACTGGGATGAAATAGCCGTTATGGCGTCGAGTGGTATTGATTGGTCAGATATTGGTGACATGTCCACGTCCGGTATTAATTGGGGAAGTATTGCGAGTATGAGTATTGCTGGAATTAACTGGGATGATATCGTCTCCATGTCAGAATCCGGAATAAATTGGGATGATATCTCAACGATGTCGAATAGTGAAATTAATTGGGCCGACATGGCGTTTATGTCCGGAACAGGAATTAATTGGGACGATATGGGTGTTCAAAGTACCAGAGGTGTCAACTGGAGTGATTTGGCCTTCATGACAAACTCCGGCGTAAACTGGGATGCCATCGCGTTTCTCGCCGATAACGCTCAAACTTTGGTGGATAATGTTAATCAAATCGTCACTCTCGTCGATGATTTGGAAACATTAGTGGGTGATTCTTCAGATCTAGCAACAGATCCGACATTATTCGGTAAAATCAAAGAGGTGCTTGACACAGTGGATGCTCTAGGCGCGGCGAATTTGGATGATATCGTCGATGGTGTCAACGCCATACAGTCTACATTAGGAGGCGTAACGGATACGACCGCTAATGGTACAATTTTCGGAGACATTAATCAGGTGGAGACTTTGATCGGATTAGCCGCGAACGAAAGAACGGAAGAAACAGTATTCGGACGATTGAATGATATTCAAGATAATGCCAATAAAGGTAAAGGCAGCGCCGGAGCAGCGTTATTCATCGCGCAGCAAATCAAAGATAAAATTGGAACGGATCCAGCACCGGTACTTGATGATGAAATCGCGGCCTTAAAAGATATGTTGGAAGAATTGAGCCTGAATGTCGACGGTCTCGTCGAGAATACAGGTACGGCCGGAAATTATGCTGAGGAAATGCTTGATACCTTGCGACAATTGGTCAATCAAAGCGCGGCCGCTGCCGGATTAAATCTCGAAGTTAAAGAGTTAGTCGGCGGAACGAATGAAGGCGTATCTGAGAAACTCGCTGAGATCGACGCGAAAATCGAAGCGATCAGAGAATCTGTAGACAGCAATGACATCGTCGTCAAATCATGGTTCGAAAGCGAATAATGAAAAAGATCACACAACTATTCTTATTACTTCCCACACTTTTTACTTTACTTATATGCCAAACTATCTACGCGGATGTGATCATCAATGTTTTAGCTGTTAACGGAACCAGTGAAGCTAGAACAAAAGAAATTAAACAGTTGCTTCCCAAAGAATTAAAACTGGATGATATTACTGATGCCGCCGGTTTGGAAATCAAATATGACGTCGACAATGGCTGTTACGCGGTCGTTGGATCTATTGAGCTTGGGCCAAAAGAGTCAAAGACATTAAGAGTAAGAGTCAGAGATGTCTGGATGATACAGCCGCAAAATATCCAGGAAATCAAAGAACAAATTGATAATAATTACGCGGAAGTTGCGGAGGGTGAGTTTGGCGAAGCAGCGGCGATAAAAAAAGACAGCCTGATAAAACGTTTAGATTCCATTGTCCTTGCGCAGGAAGAAAGTGCGGATAATACCGGTAAACGTATCGACCGTTACAGAGTCAATGAAAAAGAGTTAAGTGATATTCGTAACAACGCAGTTTCCGTTAAATATTGGCGTTCCAAACCGCCTAGCGTCGAGGAAACAGCCGTTTTTCGTTTAGTCTTAGAAGCTGAAAATCCATCGTCGACTAAAGTCAAGAAAAGTGAGCAGACGCATTATTTGCCTAAAGAAGTAAAACCTGAACATATTCTTGAAGCCGAAGGTTTTGAAATAAAATATGATTCGTTAAAGGGGCAATCGTATTTATGGAGAGAAGAAGAACTTCAGCCAAAAGAAAAGAAACGTTATGAGATCAGCATCTTGGATATTTGGAAAATTAATCAGCAGAATATCGAAAATTTTCGAGACCGTACCAGAGAAACTTATCGATTATTGGAAAAGACAGAATACGTCAAGAATGCAGATTTTCTCGTCGCGAGTATAAAAGGAAATCTTGAGGGTATTGAGGCAACTCAAGCCCGAGAAAGTGATATCGCTCAGCATATTATGGATTATCGGTCGAATTTAGTCCGGTATGATCAAGCAAAAAATGATGTTCAAGCGCTGGATGAACTTTTGGAAGTTGTTCGCGAAAGGCTGGTTCGTTCAAGATTAGAAAATATGCTGGCTAAGATAAAATCTTTGAAGAATGTCAGCGACATATCAAAAGCATTATTTGAAGGCACCGCTTTACAGAATGAGGGTGGAAAAACCATTCTTGGGGTCATCATAGGAATCGGCGCGATCATCTTGATTGCCTTCATTTATTTTCTTACCAGATCCAAATCTGTAGTCATTAAAGATTCGCCTGAAGGTGCTGCTAATAAGGAAGAAGCTAAGGTTTAAACAAAAGGATTCGTGTAGTGTCTAAATTAAAATATGTTGAAATCGGGCATGTGAGAAGTATCCGCGGATGTATCGTCATCATCGAGGGATTGAACAGCTGTGTTTATGGTCAGTTGGTCACGATTGGATTAAGTACAATAGCGAACATCGTCGGATTTAATCAAAAAGAAGCGTATGGTCTATTATTAAAAGAAACAGATCACGTTAAAACGGGAGATGAAGTTCGTGCTTCTTTGGAGCCGTTTACTGTTCCCGTTGGAGACAAATTTATCGGCCGCATTGTTAATTCTCTCTGTGAGCCTCAGGATGGTCTTGGTCCGGTCGTACCCGACGCGTATAATCCCATTTTCGCGGTTGCTCCGTCGATTCTTCAACGCCAACCATTATGTATGACGCTGGAAACAGGAACAAAAGTTTTAGATACGATGATCCCGATTGGGCTTGGCCAACGCCAATTAATTCTTGGAAATAAAAGTACGGGAAAAACGACCTTTATTACCGATGTTATTTTAAATCAAAAAAATACCGGCCTTATTTGTATTTACTGCGCTATTGGTAAAGCGCGCTCACAATTAGCGCGGGTTGTTCAATTATTTCAAGATCACAATGCTTTTGAGTATTCATTGATCGTCGCTGCTCCGGCTTCGTCTTCGGCGGGACAAATGTATTTGGCGCCATACGTGGCTTGTTCCCTCGCCGAATATTGGAGAGACCAAGGGAAGCATGTGTTTGTTGGGTTCGATGATTTTACCAAACATGCTTGGGCGTACCGGGAAATTTCATTGCTTTTAGGACGCGCTCCGGGACGGGATTCATATCCGGGTGATATTTTTTATTTGCATTCAAAAATGATTGAGCGGGCCTGCCATTTGGATAAAGAAAGAGGCGCTGGTTCCATGACTTTTCTTCCCATCGTCGAGATTCTCGAGGGAGACTTGACCGCATTCGTTCCTTCTAATCTCGTTTCTATGACCGATGGACAGGTGTTTTTGGATGCCCAATTATTCGGACAAGGTCAGAAACCTGCGCTCGATCTTGGTTTGTCAGTCAGCCGCGTCGGTTCCAAAGTCCAATGGCCGATTATTAAAAAGTTAGGCGGATCATTGCGTTTGGAATTCCTTCAGTTCCGCGAGCTTAAGAGAATTTCTCAGTTGAGAACCGGTGGGCAGACCGAAGAGCAAATAGAACGTTTAAAAAGCGGGGAAATTTTAACAAAATTACTGCGTCAGTATAAAGACTCACCGGTAAACCTTGAAACGTTATCGCTTCTTTTGTACGGTTATAATAAGAAATTTTTGAGTCGTCTTTTGTTAGAAGAAGTTGACGAATTTCAGGACACTATTTATCAAAGGGCTTTAGACAAGAATCCTGATTTATTGAAATTGCTTAGAGAGCGCAGGAAACTGGATGATGAATTAGAGAAGAAGATGTCAGAGTTTCTTGAATCTTATGTAAAAGAATTTGAAATGCGGCGTCCAGTGGTAGAAGAGGAAGGCTCCGGGGAGAATGTATTGGAAAATATTGGACGGGATGTTTTAAAAGAGGCAACAGATAAACGTAAAGCCACCGTCGAGAAATAATTAAGGCTGCGGATAGACTATGGTTAAGTATAAGGGCGGAAATTTTAAGTGTATTGTGTTAAGCCCAAGGCGCCTAATCTATGAAGGAGAAATTCGAAGTCTTTTTTTAACGGGTGACCGCGGTGAATTTGAAATTTTAGCTTATCATTATCCGTTAATAGGTGTTTTAAAGAAGGGCGATATTATTATTAATTGGAATGAAAAGATTTTCATTCGCGGCGGTGTGATTCGATTTTTTGCCAATGAATGCACGATTATGGTCGAGGAACCTATAAAGAAACAAGAAAAGAATTAAAAAAATATGATAGCCGAAACGTTTATAATTTTAATTGTCATGTTCATTGCCGTCATGGGACCGTCGGTGGTTATTGCCGTTTTGGGCCATGCGGTTATTAAGGCTTTAGGCCGGAATCCGTCGGCGGCAACTAAGATTTTTATGGGAATGATTATTATGCTGGTTTTAGTCGAGGCGATTTCCATCATTTCCATGTTGATTATTTTTCAGCTGTTTTCTAAATAGAGGATTACGATGCTTACGTTAACCAAAGCTGATTGGATCGTTAGTACGATATTTTGTATTGTTTTTGGGCTCATTGTTTTGATTCCATGTGTCATTATTGCTCTTTACGGTCGTAAAACAATTAATCGAATGGGTCAAAATCCATCTCAAATTCCGGCAATTCAAATGGAAACATTTGTGCCGCTTTTAATTATCGGTGTAGTGACGTTTGCCTCGTTAATCGCTTTTTATAATGTGTTTTCAGGCAAATAAAAAGGTCGTCTTTAATAGTATGTTTGCGCGACGGACGAACCTCATCATTTCCATCTCAAAGGAAATGAAGAAAAAATGAATGGGAGTAAGATATGAATTTAACATCCTTAATTATCAGTTTTGTTATCCTGATGGTCATTATTTGCGGGATCCTGGCGTTTGTATTGCGGTGGGTTTTGTTCTCGTCGACAGAATCGTCGGTGCGGCGGCTGGATGATGAAGTTGAAAAGAAACGGGAACAGCAGGTTGAGCTCGGGAAGAAGATGAAACAAATGGATGAAGAACTCGAGCGCAAGCGTGCTGAAATGCTGGCTATTTCGCAAAAAATGCAGAATGAACTTGAGCAAGTATCGAAGGAAAAGAAGGAAGAGATTGTTAAGAAGGCAAGACTCGAAGGTGAAGAAATTATCGAGAAGGCCAAACAAGCCACTGAAAAAATGCGAAAAGAACTTGAGAAAGAAATGCAGATTCATGCGGTGGCCTTCGGTATGCAGATCGTTAACAAGGTACTGAGCGAGAAATCTAAAGGGATTTTCGACGAGGTCTTAACCACGGAGTTTTTAGAAAACCTTAAAGTTACCGATACAACCCATATACAGCCCGATGTTAACACCGCCGAGTTAGTGACGGTTAATCCTATGTCCGAAGCAATGAAGTCAGAGATCAGTAAAGTATTAAAAGAAAAATTAAACCGGACAATAACTCTTGATGCTAAAACAGATCCGAAAATTGGCGGTGGAGTTATCATCAAATTCGGAAGCTTAGCATTAGACGGAAGTATACAAAGTTTGATTAGAGAAATAGGCGTAAACATGCAAACAGAGCTCGAAGAACAAAAGGTCTAACATGGGTAAAGCGATAAAAGTCCGTAATGATCTTACTGATTCGATCGCGCTCGTCGGGCTTGTTCAAACCCTTAAAGATATCGCAGATAATAAATTTTATACGTTGATGGCGCAGAAGGATCAGTTCCGACGGTTTGGTGAATCCTTCGTTGAATTTTTCAGGCTCCTCAGTTTTTCAAAAGTTAAACACCCGCTCATTTCTAAAGACAATCCTAAATTGGGAATCATCGTTGTTACCGTCGAAGGCAGTTTTTTAGCCCAGTTTAATAACAGTATCGTTCGCTTGGCATTTCGTGAAAAGGATAAACATGAGCAGGTGCAGTTTATTGGCGTTGGTGATAAGTGCGCGGAACCTCTGGGAAAACATACTCCGAATTTAAAGATTTTTCCGTCGATGGAAAAGGCTGGTCTATACGAAACAGCCGTCGCTATAAAAGATTATATTATTCCGGAAGTTATGAGCGGGCGGTTAGGTAAAATCATGATCTGCCATGCTTGGCCAAAGAGTTTTGACACGCAGAAATTTAGAGCAACGTGGCTTTTGCCTTGTGAAGAAATCGTTGTTCAGCGTTCGCAATTTGTTGATGAGTTTTCCAATATTATTCAAGAGTCCGAACCGGTGTCCATGATTGAATTTCTGGTGAATTTATGGATTACCAGTCAAATTTTTGATATTCTCGTCGACACGACCATTGCATCAGCCGCCGCGCAATCTTCATTTTTGGAAGACCGCGTCTCGGAAATGAATAAAAATGTTATTAAAGTCAGAATGAATTATCGTAAAGCGCGTAAAGGCGATATTGACAAGAGTCTTAGAGAAACATTTACCGCCCGTATGATGACTATGAAAGAATAATCGGAGGTACTAATTTGGAACATACAGCCACGAAAAATAAGAAAATGGGTCTTGGAAAAATTATTTCCGTTCAAGGCCCCGTTGTTGATGTTTATTTCATGAAAAATGAAGACATGCCTTCCATGTATGACGTCATCGAAGTGAGGACCATCAATGGAGAGCTTGTCATGCTTCAAACCAAGGAACATTTGTCGAGTAATACAGTGCGTACCGTTGCTTTGATGGACACGCTGAATATTCAGCTTAATTCGGTTTGTTACAATACATTTCTTCCGATCACTATCCCGATGGGCGACGGTTGTTACGGCCGGGTTATGGATTCCGTCGGTCGTCCGCTAGATAATGGTGGTGAATTCGATTGTCCGGTAAGAGTTCCAACGCGATATTTGTTGAAACCTATCCCTTTTGATTTAAAGAATAAAAAAGGTGAACGTCCGGAAGTTCTTGAAACAGGTATTAAATATTTTGATCTTTTATATCCCCTTGTTAAGGGAAGTAAAACCGGGATTCTCGGAGGGGCCGGTTGCGGTAAGACAGTTATTATTATGGAATTGATTAATAATATTGTTAAGGCGCGCGGTGGGGCCTGTGTGTTCGCCGGCATCGGAGAACGCATCCGCGAGGGAAATGAGTTATACTACGAACTTAAAGAAGCGAATTTGTTAGGCAACGTTATGTTGTCGTTTGGTCAGATGGACCAGCCGCCTGGCGCGCGTGCCGAGGTCGTTAACGCTGGTCTATGTTTGGCTGAATATCTTCAGGCAAAAAATAAAGACGTTCTTTTGTTTATGGATAATATTTATCGTTATATTCAAGGTGGCCAGGAATTGTCGACGCTGTTAGGCCGTGTTCCGGCGGAAACGGGATATCAACCTACCTTAGCCTCTGAGGTTAGCGCCGTTCAAGAGCGTATCCGTTCCATCGACGGTGGCGGTTCGATTACGGCTATGCAAGCTGTTTACGTTCCGGCGGATGACATGACGGATCCGGCGGTCGTCGCTATTTTCAGTTATCTCGACGGTTGTCTTGTTTTGTCGCGGGATTTGGTCCAGCGCGGTATGTATCCGGCCATCGACCCATTACAAAGTTCATCCAGTAACCTTGACCCGGTTGTCGTCGGGAAAAGGCATTACGATGTTTCACAATCGGTTATGCAACATATCAATAAACATCATGCCTTAAAACGTATTGTGCAGGTTATCGGTGTTGAAGAATTAAATAAAGATGACCAAAATATTTTCTTACGGGCAGAAAAATTAATTAATTTTATGACCCAACCGTTTCACGTATCCGAGGTTTTCTCCGGAAAGAAGGGGGAATACGTAACGATTGAAGAAAATGTGGAGGGCTGTGCCCAAATCATTGCCGGAGATTTTGATCATTTAAAATCCGAAGATTTTTATATGATCGGAAAAGTTCCTAGAGTTTAAACGTGAAAAAACTGGATCACATATTACAAGAGGCCTTATTACAAAACAACCTGCTTAAAAAAACAGAATTACAGTCTTATTTAAAAGACGCTCAAGCCGCCGACCAATCCCTAAAAGATTTTTTGATTTCCACCCAGATCCTCACCGAAAAACAAATTTTAATCGCCCTATCGCAATCCTTTAAAACGAAAATTGTTAATTTTAATGACCTTAAGATTGAGAAGGCGGTCATTGATATGGTGAGATGGAAGTTTGTTGAGTATTACAATATCCTGCCGATTTCTTTTCAAGATAATAAACTTACCGTCGCTGTGTCGGATCCTCTTTTCGTTAAGGAATTAGACGAGTTAAGAGTTAACCTTAAAACGGAAATTGATTTTGTATTGGCCGAAAAACATCGGTTGAATGAAGCTATTGAGATTTATTATGGAAAACACCGGGGCATTATCGAAGATTTTGAAGCCCCGCGCGAAGGGATATCCAGCGGTGACGGGCAGGATATTATTATCATCGACGATAAAAACGACGATGCAACGGTTCCGAATTTAGTTAATCAGATTATTTTCGACGCGTATAAAAAACGGGCAACCGATATTCACGTTGAACCGTATCGTAATAAAGTCCGTTTCAGATATCGTATCGACGGTGTTTTGGTCGATGTCAATCTGGCGGAGAAAGTTAGGCTTCTGCTTCCGCCGATTATTTCCAGAATAAAGATCATGGCTAATATTAATATTAACGAAAAACGTCTTCCGCATGACGGAAGTGCGGTCGTTAAAACGAATGACCAACAATTGGATTTGAGAATTTCAACGATGCCGACACCACGCGGTGAAAGTATCGTTATTAGAATCTTACCGACGAAGGTGATGCAGTTTAGCCTTGAAAGGCTTGGATTCAATCCGTCGAGCGTCGCTATTTTCCGGGACATTATCAAAAAACCTCACGGTATTGTTTTTATCACCGGTCCGACGGGTAGCGGTAAGACAACGACTTTATATGCGTGTTTGAACGAAATTAATTCCGCGATGCGAAAGATCATTACCATTGAAGATCCGGTGGAATATGAAATGGAAGGCGTGACTCAAGTTCAAGTCAATCCTAAGGTTAAATTTACTTTCTCGACGGGGTTAAGAAGTATTCTCCGCCATGACCCTGATATTATTATGGTCGGTGAGGTGCGCGACCCGGAAACAGCAGAAATCGCGATTAAGACCGCCTTGACGGGTCACCTAGTATTTTCTACTTTGCACACTAACGATTCGGCCAGCGGTATCACTCGATTGATCGATATGGGAACTGAACCGTACTTGGTGGCGTCGAGTGTTGAGGCATTTATTGCGCAAAGACTGGTTCGAGTCATTTGTTCCAAGTGTAAGGTTCCCGACGCTGAACCGCTTTCCGGAATTCAAAAAGAAATTGCCCGTTCTCTTGGATTAGAACAGAGTACACCGATCAAAATATATAAAGGTGCGGGCTGTGACCATTGTAACAACACAGGATATTACGGACGTATCGCAATATATGAAATTTTAACCATGACTGACAATATTAGAGCTGCCGTCCTCGACAAACCAAGAAGCGATCATATCAAGCGAATAGCCATGAAGGATGGAATGACAACATTAAGACAAAATGGCTGGCAGGCTGTATTGAACGGTATCACGACGCCGCATGAGGTTGTTAATGTAACTGTTAAGGATGAGGAAGAAAAAAAAGAAACAGCATTCAATCAGACTGTGTCTAGTGGGCAAAGAATTGAAAAGACCGCTAAAATGGATCGCCAAAGGAGGATTTATCCCCGAAGCGCTATTCCAGTGACGATCAGCTATAAACCTGTGCGTAAATCAACGGACATTTCGCGGTTAATTGATAAACAAGAGTCTGAAATAGAAACAGTGAGTCGAAATTTGAGCGCGGGCGGAATTAATTTTATTTCCCAGCAGGCCATAGCTGTGGGTACGATTTTAGAGATCAAAATACAGCTGGATCATCCGCCTGCGCAGGCCATTGCTTGTCTGGTTCGTGTTTGCCGGCTGGAACCAATCATTAAAGATGATAAGTTCGTTTATAATGTCGCGACATATTATTTGGATATTAACAGCGACGACAGAAGAAGTATCAGCCACTTTATAGAAAAGAATTTTCAGGAAACGGAAAAAATTTAAAGACGACCATGATTACTTATGAGTATATTGCTAAAAAGAATAATGGAGAAACGGTCCACGGGAAAATTAATGCGCAGTCTCAGGACGAGGCCATTGATTTGGTTAATCAGTTAGGCTTTATTCCGGTATCGGTTTCAGCCGGACTGGAAAATAAGAAAAAAGCAGTTTCCGTTAAGAATAAATATGGCAAAGTTACCGCCAAAGAACTTTCCACATTCAGCCGGCAATTAGCCAACCTCTTAAAATCCGGCGTCTCTATTGTTAAAGCGCTGGACATTCTTTCCGAACAAACACAAAATCAATATTTAAGAAATGTGGTTTCCGATTTGTTATGGAATGTCAAAAACGGAAAAGCTTTATCTGAAAGTTTAGGCAAATTTCCGAATTTATTTTCACCGCTTTATTTGACTTTAATCCGCGCCGGCGAAGAGGGCGGTGATTTGCAGCAAATGTTGTACAATGTCGCCGACTATCAGAAGAGACAAGAAGAAATTCTTAGAAAAGTAAAAATGGCTATGGCTTATCCAATTTTGATGGCGGTACTCGGATTTATGACGGTCTATTTTGTTCTGACGTTCATCTTGCCAAAAATGCAAAGTTTATTTGAAAATATCGGAAACGAATTGCCCTTGGCAACAAAAGTATTGCTCTTCGTGAGTAATGCATTAAGTCATTATTGGTATATATTTTTTATCATAGCTGGTCTTCTTATTTTTTTCTTCCGTCGAGCTTATCGATCTGAGAAAGGCCGGGCGTTTTTGAGCCGGTTTATTCTTAACGTGCCGATGTTCGGCGGTATTATCCTTAGAACCGAATTATCCCGTTTTGCGCGGACTTTGGTTCTTTTGCATCGAGGCGGTGTTTCATTTTTGCGGGCCCTGGAAATCTCCATTCCAATTTTAAGTAATGATGTCATTAAACAGGATTTGGAACTTTGCAAAAATAATTTAATGTCCGGGGGGACGTTTGGTGAAGGCATTAAAGAGTCCAAACAGATTCCCGCCATCATGGGGCATATGATCGCCGTCGGAGAGGAATCCGGAAACCTGGATGAAGTTCTCGAAGAAATCGCCGACACGTACGAACAGGAAACCAATGACCAAATTAACGTCATGACCACATTACTTGAGCCCATCTTAATTTTGACCGTTGGGTTGATCATTGGATTTATTGTTTTTGCCATGTTACTTCCTGTCTTTCAAATAGACGTCTTATCACATTAATCAAAAATATATTTCTATTTAATTTCCTATGTTAAAGTTCAGGATATTTTTATTTATTTTCTTCCTTCTCATAAGTGCAGGACGAGCCTTTGCCTTTGAATGGAAAGAGGAAAAAGATAAACATTTTATCGTAAAGTTTACGTCGAGTTCCGACGGTGAATGGGCCAGAGAAGTATTAAGGAAGGCGGAAGATTATTATACCGTCATTGCCCGGCAGATTGGATATGCCCGTTACGGGAATTTTTGGACATGGGAAGATCGGGTCAATATCGTTTTGTATCCCGACCAGGTAACATACATTAAAGAAACGGGTTTGCCTTCATGGTCTCGGGGCGGAGCGACGACATATCATCGTCAATTAAGAACGCGCGCCATTGTTTCATTTATACAGGAAAATGCGTTTTTAGATAATGTCCTTCCGCACGAAATCAGTCACCTGATTTTGGCTGATTTCCTCGGCGGTGCCAATATACCCAATTGGTTTAATGAGGGTGTGGCGCAGCTGCAAGAGTCCGGCAAGCAGCAGGAGGCAGACATGTTTATGCGCAAAGCTGTAAGAAAAGGCACCTTTATTCCTTTTCAGCAATTGATTAGCAGTGATAGTGTGATCATGCAGGATGCAAGGTACGCGACTTTTTTTTACGCGCAAAGTGTTTCAATGGTTTATTTTTTAATCCAGGAGTACGGAAGCCAGGAGTTTGGAGAATTGTGCCGGCAATTAAGAGATGGAAATTCTTTTGAAACGTCATTACTTAAGGTTTACACAACATTAATCAGCTCTATAGGAGATTTTGAGCAAAAATGGCTTTATTCGATGGGAAATTGAGATATAGTGGTTACGGAGGAAAGACAAATGTTTAGACGAAACAAAATATCTTTGGCGAGCCAACAAGCCTTTACTTTTGTGGAAATTATGATTGTCGTTATCATTATTGCTGCTTTGTCAGCGATGGTTGTCCCACGTTTAGCTGGTCGTTCAGAACGGGCGAAGACTTCTTTAGCAAAGGCTGATATTGAAACTAATTTAGCAACGGCTTTAAAAATGTATGAACTGGATAATGGATTTTTCCCCAGCAGCGCTCAAGGACTAAACGCGTTAAGAGAAAAGCCGTCGGGTAGTCCAGAGCCCCGTAATTGGAACGGCCCTTATGTTGAAAAAGAACCCTTAGACCCATGGGGTGGAGAATACGAATATACGTCCCCGGGGAAAAACAATACCGATTATGACCTTTATTCCCGGGGAAAAGACCTAGAGTCGAACGACGATGATATCAAAAATTGGGAGTAGAAGTCCATCTCGTCTCCGACGGAGAAATAATGAGAACGGCTATACTCTCGTCGAGGTCATGATAGCGGTTGTCATTTTTTCATTTGGAATCGTCGGTATTTTTCAAACCATGATCATTTCGCTGGATCGAATGAGTTTATTGACCAGCCGACTCTATGCCGATCTTGTCCTGGAAAACCAAATCATCAGTATTGAAAGAACATTGAGAAATTTCAATACCATTCCTTTCGAATTAAATCCCAAAGAAGTCGTCGACACCGGTTCCAAGGAAATTATATTTGATAAAAAGACTGTCATTGAACAATTGCCAGAACTGAGTGGCGTTTTATCGGTTACCGTGACCTTAAATTGGACCGAAAAAGGAAAAGAAATGCAACTCGATAAGTCGGGTTACATTTCCAATTTCAAAAAAGAAAAATAGAACATGAAAATTAGGTTGAAAAATAAATTCGGTTTGACCCTGATTGAAATATTATTAGCTGTTTCCTTGACGACGTTGATGGGCCTTTCGGTTTATCATTCTTTAACCACGGGTATCAATGTTTGGAAAAGAAGTCAGCAGCTCAATTTGGAAGAGGACGTGCTGGTTTTTTTGGAGAAATTAAGCGCCGACTTATACAATTCTTTTTTATTTGTACAAATAAAATTTGAAGGCAATGAATTCAGAATAGCCTTTCCAACGATGGTTTATACAGCCGCTGATAAGGGTTTGCAGTTAGAAGACGGCGCTTACATTGAACAGATCGGAAAAGTTGAATATTATTATGACGTTTCCGAGAATAAGATTTTTCGCCGAGAGGCGAATTTCAGCCAAGCCTTAGACGAACGCTACGGTGAGCCGCGCCTGTTGGCTTCCTCGGTCACGAATGTAAAGTTCAGGTATTTCTTTATGACCGATTCCGGAGAATTGTCGTCGGCGGAGATCCTGGATGTCCTACCCACGGGTGTTGAAATTGAAGTGGAATTTTCAGATAAAAATGGAAAGCGCAGCATGAAAAAATTTATTGAAATTCCGGTGGGAAGTTAATATGAAAAACAGGCTGTACCGAAGTCATCGGGGATCGATCTTAATTCTGACATTATGGACATTGACTCTTCTAACAATTTTTGCCGTTAATATTGGTTTGCGGGTAAGGCAGAGAGTGTTTTTGATATCAAGGATTGAAAATCGAGGGGATTTACATTTCATGGCTCAAGCGGGTGTTAAGAAAGCTATCGCTGTTCTCCGTCGGGATCTCACGCAAAATGCGCAAATCTACACATCGGCAGGGAAGGCTAGCCGGCATAATAACACTTATGACTTTAAAGAGATTCACGTCGGGCGCGGCATGGTACAAGTCGGGTATGCATTGAACGATGTGAACAGTGATAAAAAAGAGATCAAATATGGATTTCAAGATGAAGAACGCAAAATAAATATCAATCAAGCGGACCGTAGTGTTTTAAAAAGTTTGATGCTTTTAACAGCGACGACCGACGACAATCAGGCCGCTATTCTTGCGGAGGCTATTATCGAATGGCGGGAGCCCGGATTAACTCAGCTGGAAGGGTTTAACAGCGAAGGATATTATGCAACATTGGAATTTCCTTATGAAATTAAGGATTATGAGCTGGAAGTGATTGAGGAGCTTTTACAAATCCGCGGATTCACGCCTGAAGTGTTCCAAAGGCTTAAACCTTTTATTACAATCTACGGCGATGGTTTGGTCAACATTAATACGGCGCCAAAAACTGTATTGATGGCGCTGGGATTATCGTCGGATGTCGCGGATAAAGTTATTTCCGTCAGAAACGGGGTTGATGAGATAGAATCCACCGGTGATGATTATATTTTCTACAAGACATATGATATTGCGAGCGAAATGGCTTCTTTTATTAATCTCAACCGCGATGATATTGCTCAAATTGATTCTCTGAATGCTTCACGGAAAATAAAAACGAATTCGGTTTATTTCTATATCGAGAGTACAGCGTCGATCAATCCGCAGAAACCATCAAAAAATGTTCAATGCGTCTATAATTCGATCGATAATTTAATCGTATATTGGAGAGAAAAATAATAAAATTTTATAGAGAATAATATTTATTTTGGGTTATAATAATTTCATTAATTAAAAGAAACAAAATGAAAGTGATAATTAGATATGGCTAAAAGCAATGATTATATTTGTTTTTCTTTAAGTGCCGAAGCTCTGAAGATTGTGCATGTCAAAGGGCAGGGGAATAACGCCAAAGTTGTGCAAATAAGCAGCCGCAGTGTTAGCGGACTTTCGGACGTTGAAATAATTCCCGTGATTGAAGCCTCGATAAAAGGCCTTCCAATCAAAACAGCCAATATCTCCCTCATCACGCCCCATAGTATTACAACCACCAAAAATATTGAAGTTCCGTCAACCAACGATAGTGAAATCGAATCCATTGTTAGTCTGCAGGCTAGCCGGCATACGCCTTTTTCCCGTGAAGAAATACAAGTCGGTTACGTTGGTGTCGGCGTTCATAAAGGTAATTCTACAAGGGTGCTTTTAGTCATCGCTAATCGTGTACAGCTAAAAGACCAAATTAAGATTTTTGAAAAAGCCGGCCTAAAAGTTAATAAAGTCGTTTTTGCACCTGAAGCGGTTGCCAAACTTTATGCACGCTCCAGTCCTGTATTAGGGGCTGCGGGTCCTGTTGCTATTATTGATTTTGATAAAAAGAGTACAACGTTTAATGTCGTTAAAACCGGGAAGATTTTGATGTCTCGTGTTATTCCGTTAGGTAAAGATGATTTAAGCGGCGGCTCAGCCGAAGCGCAGACAAAAGTTATTGATGAATTAAAGAAAACGGTAGACTCTTATTTAAGTGAAGGAATCGATAGCCCGTTGGCTAGCTATTTTTTTACCAGCGAGGAATCGTTTGTCAAAGATTTGGCTCCGGAACTTAAAAAACGCTATGAGTGGGATGTTCAAGTCGCGGGTTATGGGGATCTGGTAAAAGCAACACCAGCTATCCTCGATCAAATCGCCGCAGCAAAAGATCAGTCCTTTTTGGAAGTTATGGCCTCAGGTGTGCTTAACCAAGAAGCTAAAATCAATTTAATTCCAGACGAGGTTCAGTTACAGAAATCCATTGAAGAACAGCGAATACGTATTTTTGAAACAGCGATATTGTGTATTGTTGGGTTGGTTTTATTGGCGTGTGTATTCTATTTGAAATTGTACTTCAAAGGCGCCTTTCTTGAAAAGATGATCAGTAAATATTCTGATACGACGAAACAAGTTGAGGCTCTTAAGAAAGAAGATGATAAGACGGTTCTGTTAAAAGAATTCCTGGATAGCCGTATGGAAAGTTTAGATACAATTTATCAATTGTACAAAAATTTGTCGGATGATGTGTATTTAACCCGCGTCATATTAGAAGAGAATGGAAAAGTTAGCGTACAGGGCGTGTCGGAAAGCACCCAAGCGGAAATTTTTGAATTGAAGAAAATCTTCGAGACTTCAGATTTTTTCAAAGAAGCTGAAGTTACATCTCATAAAACGAAGCAAGAGCAGGGAACAAAAGTATATCCATTTGAAATGTCGATGAATTTAAAGACGGCTAAGGTTGAGGTTGAAGAGGACGCGAAAGAAGGTACGAAAGAAGGCACGAAAAAAGACGCAGCAAAGAAAGATTCATCCAAGGATGATAAATCCAAAGATGATAAGAAAAGTGAAAGTAAAAAGACAGAAAAGAAGAAGTCTTAATTAAGGAGACATTTTTTGAATAATTTCTTAACAAAATTACCTTCAGGGCAAAAAAAAATATTCTATGGCGTTGTCATTGCCATTATTGGTTTACTTTTTTATTTTCTGTATGTTAAACCGATTACGAAAAAAATTGCTGAGACGGATAGTAAGATTCAGTCCCAGGAAAAACAGATCCGCGAAGATATCAGTTACCTTGCCAATAAGGAACAAATCAATAATCAAATTAAGAATTATTCAAAATATTTTCCAAAGGTGATGAGTTCAAAAGATGATATCGAAAGCGGTATATACAAGGCCTTGGAACAATTGTCATCGCAATCCAATTTAAATTTAGAAAAGTCTCAGTTAGGCGAGACTGTCGACGAAGATTCCTACGTTAAGTATCATGCCAGTTTGGTCTGCTCAGGTAAATTATCTGATACAATCAGTTTTATGCACCTGCTTAATTCTTCTGATGATTTATTTAAAATCACCGGATTTACGATGTCACCCAAACGGGGCGCGGAAAACGAAGTCACAACATCGATAACGCTTGAAAAGCTGATCGTCAAACCGGACGCTTAGTATCCCTCACTACAATTCAGTAACCATGAATAAAAAAAGATTCAGTGTTTTTCTTTTATTCTTCCTTTATTTTCTCCCGCCGGTTGAAGCCAATCCTGTTAAAGAGAAGTTCGAAAGCGCGACTATGGCCTATTCCATGGGCCATTATCAGGATGCTATTGCCTTATATGAAGAAGTCATCAAGCTTTATCCAAAATTACCGCAAGCTTATTTTTTTATGGGAATGGCGCATCGGAATCTAGGCACAAAGTTAGAAGATATTATTTGGCTTTTTGAAAAGGCTATTGAATTAAATCCGCAATACGCGGAAGCTCATGAAAGTTTAGGAAAGATTTATTATGAATTAGGAAAATTTGACGAAGCAAAAGAGCAATGCTTAAAAGCTTTGGAAATTCAGCCGGATAATATCTTTGCGACTTTATCTTTAGGTTGGATTTACTTGCTCGGAAAATCAGATCCTTCTTCCGCCATACCGTATTTTGAACAAGCTATAAAAAATAACAATCCGCCGTATGCTTATTTTGGTTTAGGAATGTCCTATGTCATGACCAATAGCCGGGCAAAGACGCTGGAAATGATTACATATTTGCGATTAAATGATCAGGAAGTACTGGCGCAGCAGCTAGAAACGATGCTTCGAGAGAATAAAATTTATCGGCCTGATCAGCCCGGTGTTCCATTGGTGAGTTCACCTGAACCTATTGAAGAAGAAACGGACCCTTCGATTCCCACTTTAACCGGAAATTCTACCGTCGAGAAAATGCCGGTCCGCCTTAGCGGAAAACTTCCTAACGGTGAAGTGAATAATGACGTCAATACCAACCCGCCTGAACAAAACATTCAAGCTTTAAAAAGAAGGACACAGCGTTATTCTCGTGGATCAGATTACTGATCGAGGGCGGGAAGGTTTTGGTCTTGTTGAAATTGCTCCCAATCGACCTTAAAGACGCGGATATCTGTTTGTTTGCCCAAGTCTGATTCTTCGATAAAATTCTTAAAATACTGTAGGCCGGTATCTCCAAAATAGTACAAACGCATAATTAAAGAATTGGCCAAGTAGCGGTCCAATAACACCGTATAGTATTTGCCTTTTTCTTCATAAAAAATCACGGAATAGGATAATGTCGATTTGTCGAATACCTGTTCGACTATTTTTCCGTCGAGGCTATAGAAAATGCTTTGCGGAATTCCTTTGCCAAATTTTGACGAATCAATGACACAGTTACGCGTTTTCAAATTAATCTTGATATTCCCGTCGAACAGTACCCATTCATTGCTTCGGCTTAGTTCTTGAAATGGTGTATTGTATTTGAAAGGCCCGCCGGCGAGATCCCAGAGAAATTGAACATATTCTTTGGACTTTCGGTTAGGAACTTTTTTAAGTTGAGCGGGATCCTGATTAATTTCTTCAATTCTTTTGAAATTCCATTTGCCGATAAAGGCCAATTGTATATTTTTTTCAATCAATTCATTATAAAGAAAGAGATAAGAGGGGTCAGGAATGGAATGCGTTAATTTAAGAAGATGATCCACGTATTCTTTTTGCGGGATTTTCGTCGCTAAAAGTAATCGTGCATGGGGTTCATCTAAATATGTAATCGTTCTTAAAATAGCCACCGACGAGGAAACACTAAAACCAAGCGTCTGTAGATATTCAGCCGCGTCATTGGCGCTGAAATTAAGCATTCTTAATAAACCAATGGCCTCACGCTCAGACTGGCTCAAATAAACCCGTGTTAACCAGTACGCCTGCGGAAAATTAATCGTCGCGCCGTCAAACGTAACTCGACGATGTGCCGTTGCCTTAATAAAATGACCGGGTGGCCACCAAGCATTAATAATACTGTTTTCCGGGGTTCTTTCTCGGATACCGACGAGTGCCGCGTCCCACGTATCATTATAAATTTTACTGAGAAGCCGAGGCATAGATTTTTGCAACGTGTACAAAGGAATGATAATAATGAATAACAGCAGGGCTTGAATTAAAAAATAAATCAATTTTGCATTTTTGGAAGGTACATATTTAAAAAGCAGATGCTTGATCCATTTTATTATTCCGTTTAGCCCGACGACGAAAAGAATGCTCAGCGGTGCTAAACACAGTATGGAAAAGCGTTGGGCTCCGACGGAAAGGTATAAAGTGACCAGAAAGAATATCGTCAAGTATAGGGAGACGGTTAATGAAAGGGGATCTTTCTTTTTCCATCCATACACTAAAGAAATGATTAAACCGCAGCAAGCAATGAAAAATTGAATAAACCCACCCGTGATCAGAATAATTTGCCCTAAGCTCGCCTGGTGAAGTTCTCCGACGCTGATATAGAGATCCGGCCAACGGGACAATTGAGGCGTCATAAAATTCTCGAGAGCCTTAAAGCCTTCCTGAAACACGGCTAGATATCCATCCCATCCGAATTTCAAGCTGATCAGTAATACACTTAGACCCATGACACCGAGGAATAAATAAGCCAGACGTTTAAATGTTTGATGGTCCTTAATAAGAAATTTATAGGAAAACGCTGATAGAATCCCGGCTGAAATCACCACAATAAAAAGCAGCATCCAGCCTTGCCAAAACAGGGCGTATCCGAGCATACATACAGACAGAAGGATGATGCAAATATTTATCTTGATCAGCGACGATAAATTCTTTAAGGCATACATCAAAATAGCTAAAATAATTAAAGGAAAAAGGAGGTTATAGGGATCATTGTCATACCAGCCGAACGCCGAACGCTTAATAAAAATGGGGGAACACATGAAAAATACCGAGCCAATAAACGTAGATACAAGCGAACTGCTCAGCATATAACAAATCCAAATAAAGAAAATCAGGGCCAACAGCGAAAGAATAATGGGAGTAAAACTAACGGCATGCATGAGATCAATGTCGGGCGAGAACAATTTTAAGATTCGAAATACGTATGATCCGACGAGCGGATGCAAAGTGATTGGTTCTAAATGTCCCTTAGGCGCGAGCATGAGTTTGTTGAGATATTTACTACCTTTAATCGTATCGCTTATATGACCGGTTTCGATTAGCTGTTCAGTTAATTGATAAAAATGGAAAGGATCGGATTCGAGCAGGTAAGGCGTCTCTCGGTGACGCGGTGAAGACTGTTCAATATTTTCTGTGACCTTTTTAATTGTTTCATCGACTTTTGAGCTTTGCTGTTGCAGTAATTCTTTGAATAATTTTTCCTGAAGGATGGTCTTTTCTTTGTCGGAGAGTTGAGGATATTTAGCATTAACCTGGGCTTCGACTTGAGATTTTAATTTGGAGAAAACGATTAATGTGGCTTTTCCCGCATTATCATTTTTTGAGTCAGTCCGAAGTGGATAAATTCTAAAATATGTTCCAATCGATCCGGCTAAAATACCGATAAGAATATAACTAAGAATTTTTTTGAGAGGGCTTGCTGGCATACTCATCGAGTGATATAGATTCTGAAATGAATGACGGACATGAAGTGATTATATCTTTATTATTGCCTATTTATTAAAAAATTTTATTTAATTGGATCAGAAGATTGTTATATCAATCTTTTTTTGGAGGTATGTTTCTGCAGCCGGTAATTCGTCGGAGATGTGCCAAAAGAGCTTCGGAACACTTTGCAAAAATATGTCGGATCATCGAAACCGCAAGCAAATGATATTTGGCTCACCGAAAGGCTTCTATTTTTCAGCATTTTTTTTGCGGCTTCCATACGGACTTTATTACGGAACTGAGCAAAAGTTGTATTCAGCTCCTTCTTAAAGATACGGCTTAAATAATGATAACTGATACCGCTTTTCGAGGAGACTTCGCGCAAGGTCATATCATTGTTATGGTAATTTTGCTTAACGTAAAGTACCGCCCGATTAAGCAATTCCTGTTGGCGTGTTACAGCCCCATTCGAATACATGTTTATATCCATAGGGGTTAATTCATTTTTGATTACATAGTCGGTAAATTGGGTGAGGAGTTTTACCATTTCATTAATCTGATCCCCTTTGAAATGGAAATCTTTATTTTCTCCTGTAAAAAGAAGGCCCACTAATGAACGGTTAATAACGATAGGAATAACAATCTTTCTTAAACCAGCCGAACATACAAAAGATTGCGGCTGAAAGGTGTCGTAAACTTTACTTAAAGTTTCGCTTTCAATGGACGGACAATTACGGAAATTTTGTCCGCATGGACACACGGATTTGGATTGAGAAGCTGTGGAAGATGGATTCCGTTTCGTTGAACCAACAGCTGTGCCATCAATGCGTCTGACTTCGACATCCAATCCGCATAAAGAATGGATCAAATCCCGATTGTGTTTAATAAGAGAAATTTTTTCTATGTGTTGTAATAATGAATCGCTCATGGGTTCGTTTTCAAAAAGGTTAGGTAAGAATGTATATTTTTATATCATTAATACAATCTTTGTCAACATGACACCATATGACTTAGTAGGACATAAGCACTGGAAAGTAAATAAAATAGAAAAGTATTAAAAAATAATGTCAAAATGTTCGTCATCTTATTTCTTTTTATTTCATAAGTGTATTATAAATAATAACTTACAAGCATGATCATTTAGGGAAACGTTTTCTTAAATAGGATGGTTGACCTTTTTCTTTGCTTTAAAATATTTTATACTTTGATCATGAAGCAATTGATCATGACAATGTTGTTCACGATGCTGATTAGTTCGGCAGCTAATGCCGACATGTACTTTGTTCAGCAAGTTATCAATGGGAATACTTTACGCCTTATAACGGGCGAAACAGTACGGTTAATAGGAGTAGACATCCCTGAAATAACAGCCGATATGTCTATGACAGAAAAAGCTCGCGTTCTTAAAAACCAACAAAAAGCCACCGAATACGTTCGCGGATTAGTGAGCGGAACAAAGGTTGATTTAAAGTTCGATCGTTCAGACCGCGATGAGAATGATAATATTCTCGCGTATGTCTGGTTTTTGTATCCTGAAGAAAATGTAAAAAAAGCACTGGAATTCGAAGACGATTATAAATGGGCTGAGATTGTCGAAGATTGGGGAGAACATCAGTATGTCGCTTTTCTCAACGCCGCCCTTATCAAAGCAGGATTGGCCGTTCCTAAAGATGATCAGACCAATACAGAGCACAGCGCTTTATTTAACAGTATTTATCAGCAAAAAATAATTCCCACCATGCAAGCTATGGGCACATCCGAGCTTGATCTGACCAAAGTTATCCCTTAATAATCCTTCCTCACCTAATGAAGAAAAACGTGCAAATCAGTATTCATTTGTTATAATACGTCCGTAAAAAGTAATAAATCTCTATTGAAATAAAAATAAAGGGGAGTTTATGTGTACCAATAAAACTTTGACACTGATCATCCTTGGGGCATTCATTGGGTATTTATGTTTCTTTGGCTTTCCGAGTCATCTTTATGCTCAACTGACCGATGAAAGAAAGAATGACATTCAACAAGCCGTTGATCTTTTTCTGAAAGAAAAGAAAAAGAACTCCGGTAGTCTGGATCTTTTCGACGAGAGCATCAATAAAGTTCGCAATCTTAATTATATTACATTGCATATGGATACATTGGCGGATAAGGGTGGTCGGTATGACCTTCAAGGGGATTTACGGGATTTAGGTAGCGGTGATATCGTTGATGTGAAAATCGAGATAAGTAAAAGTGGTAATGATGCTTTGACCGTCCGTGAAATAAAGATTATTGGAGTCAAACAGAAGGCCGCAGAAAAAGCTTCCCCGGCCATCGATCAAAAGTTTACCAATTTAGAAGTCGTCGCAGCTATAGCCGCTTATATAGAGAAAATGTCAAAGTTCGGCGGAACATTTGGATTGGTTGATCCAAAGACGGAGAAATATCGTCAACTCAAGCTGATTAAGATTGACGAAAAGATCCGTAATTTCGGAATTCTTTATATTTCGACCGTTGAATTCGAAGATGTCGATTCCAAAGAGAAAATTTTCGTAGATATGACGTTTTACAATAAAGATGGTAAGCTGGATATGAAATCCGTGCGTATTATAAAGGTCATGAAGCCTTAATTTTGAAATAATATTTAGGCAGCCATTATTCGTAATGGCTGCTTTTTTATTTTTTTGATGTTACTTCCGTCGTGAATCATCCCAAATGTATTTTAAGTTTGCCAGTCCTTGCCCTAATTGCTATACTATTTTTCTTATGATTAAAAACACTCCCTACTTATTTAAATGCTTACCATGTTTGATTATTTTAATCCTCATTCTTTTAATGAGTGACCGAAAGGCAAATGCCATAACCGATGAAGCCTCGAATTTATTTTCAGCCTCCAAAGAAAGCGTCTTTCAAATCAGGGTGATTGATTTAGCCTCGGGAGAAAAATCATCCACAGGATCCGGATTTTATATCAATCCCGACGGGATGGTAGCTACTAACTATCATGTTGTTTCTGATTATGTCTTTAAGCCTGATCGATACAGCATTACTTATATTGATAACGGCAAATCGGTTGAATTAAAATTATTGGATATCGATGTTATTCATGACTTAGCTTTATTGACCAGCCCTGAGAAAAAGGAGATTTACCTTAAGCTCGGAGAGTCCAACATGCCGAAGGGGGAAAGAATTTTCAGCATGGGCAATCCGCATGATCTGGGCATGTCTATTATTGAAGGAACATATAATGGGATTATGCAGAATTCAACGTACCGTAAGATTTTATTTTCCGCTTCGCTTAATCCGGGTATGAGCGGCGGGCCGGCCATCAATCATAAAGGTGAAGTTGTCGGCATTAATGTTTCAACGCAAGGGAATGATGTTAGCTTTTTGATACCGGTTGAATTTTTAAATGAACTTCTTCGACGAGAACGTCCTAGTGAAAATCTATCGGAAAAAAATTGGTTTGCCTTGATCGAAAAGAATTTAGTCGAGAACCAGACGGTTTATATTAATGACCTGTTGGGTAAAGATTGGCCGAAGCTCACGCTTGACGGATATCTTATTCCCGGGGAAATTTCTGAAAATATAAAATGTTGGGGGCAAACTCAAGACACGGAAAAAAGTAAAGTCAGCATGATTTTGACCAAATGCCAAAGTGTGGATTGGATTTATTTATCGAATGAGTTTATTACATTTTATTTCTCCTACTGGTTCACGCATAATAAAGGTAAAGGGATCAGCACTTACCGTTTGTACAATCACTTACAGGAAAATTTTGAAAATTCTTTTTCTTTCGAGAATGAAGATACCGAAGCGTCGACGAAATTTCAATGTTCTACGGAATTCACCGAGATTGCCGGTGAAAGCTGGAAAACAGCTTTTTGCGTGCGCCAATATAAACAGTTTAAATATCTTTATGATATTAATTTAGTCATTAGCACCGTCGATAAACCCAAAGAAGGGATTGTCGGTGGTTTTCTAGCCATGGGCGTAACGCAAGAAAAGAGCGATGAACTCATTAAGAAGTTCCTGAAGGAAATCGTGTGGAAAAAATAATTATTGAGATTATCTCTGATCATCGGCATCAAAGTGAGCACAAAATCTTTGATAAGGGGGAAGTGCGTGTTGGACGAGGTTTAGAAAATGATTTGATTATTAATGACCCGCATGTCTCGGAAAATCACTTGATCATACGGCTTGAAGATGGCAAATTAACCTTTACTGATTTTCAGTCTCTCAATGGCACGTATGTCCTGCAGACAAAACATTTCGAAAGAGATTTGGCCCTTCATTCCGGCGATGAACTGATTATCGGCCGGACAAGGCTCAAGATATTTCTTAAAAACCATCAGGTCGCGGCCACCAAACCGCTTTCAGAAAATAAACCGGCTTTTCGCTGGATGCATCAAAAACGTGTTGCCTGGAGTTTACTGATGGTTTTAATGGTGGTTTCTTATATTGAAACGCATCTTACGACCACTGAGAATGAAACCATACAAAAACTGCTATCAGCGCCGATTATTGCCTCGGCGATTATATTGATTTGGGCAGGCTTTTGGTCTTTTTTGGGACGTCTTTTATGCCATCGAATTTATTTCACCGTTCATATTTCATTATGTTGCCTTTGGATGCTGATTCATGATGTATTGGAACAGATTAACGACTATGTTTGTTTTTATTTAAATAATCAATTGCTGCATTTGATCATTAACTACATAATCTATTCAGGAATGTTTATTTTATTGCTGAGTTTTACCCTGCTTTACGCGTCGAATTTAGCCAAAAAAGCGAGAATCATTTTTTCCACTGTATTCACATTGTTGATTGCTATTTTTGTGACGGGAATGCGTCTTTCGGTTTCCGATGATTCTGCTGAATATTATTTGAGTGATCTTCCTTATGACGCGACCTTAAAACCGCCTATTTTTGGTCCGCCTAAACCGATGCCTATTGATAAGTTCGTTGAAGAAAATAATATTTTGTATAAAGGATTGATCAAGGAAAAATAGATTGGCCGATCAATTTGTTGGCAAGAATATTTTTGGATGTATTGAATAATACTTTGCTATAACTATGAAGTTTTCCAGTCATGGTTGAAATTTTCCCCAGGAAAAATTCAGGCAAGACCGTCGCGGCAGTTCTTGATGACGTATAATTTTTTTAAAAAAATTTGATACATTTGGGCCATTAGCTCATCCGGTAGAGCAACTGACTCTTAATCCGGTACGGCTAATTTTACTCTCGCATGGCTCATTATTATCAAGTCTCCGTCGATAAAATAATATTCATAACTCATTTTTTTTCTAGTAAATGCACCTATACCCAATAGGAAGGCAAGTTTTTGTTTTAATACCTGTTAGTATAAAATAATACATTTTGTCCGAATTTGTGTCACCGTCCGGGCACATCTTAAAATTTGAAAAACCTTAGCTTATAAGCTACGCTTCAATCAGATGATCGAAAAGATATTCTTGTTTATAGGATACGAGATGGGAAAGAGCCTTTTATAGATGGGTTATTTTCTTTGCGGGATAAAATGCTTAGGCATCGTATTGAAACATGTATTCACAGAATAAGGCATGGAAATTATGGTGATCATAAAGTTTTCTAAGCAATTGTAGACATTTTTTGGACACCAAAATGTGTCATGAATCTAAGGATGGAAATAAGTAACATTACAGTTAAATTTGATTTTGATAACGAACATACATTTAATAGTCACCTTATTTTGGTTGCAATATTATTTTTTCTCTTTATAATTACAACAATTATTGTATTAAACGGGTCTGGGAACAAAAATTCTCAGAGGGTTTGTTGATGGTCGGGCCGCCATCTGTGTAACATGCACAGGTGACGGTTTTTTTATTGTAAAGAAAATGTTTCCAGGAGGCTGAAAATGAATAGTATAGATCCAGCGAATATTTTAGTGATTTGTATAATCATTGGTTTTACTTCATTTGTAATTTATGTTTCAGTTGAAGGCCACAAAGAAGAAAAGAAAAATAAAAGTAAAAAGGAAAACAAAGAGTAGGAGTAATCCTTAAGGAGAATTATGGTCCTCATTTTTTGCGGTTTATTAATTTTTGGAATTATTTCGGGGCAGATGTTTGATTTCTCTAGTATGCACGAAATTCTTTCTCTGATTACATCAACATGTTTGGCATATATTATGATTGAAGTGGGTCTTGAATTTTCTGTCGATAAAAGAAAAATTGGAAGTTATGGATGGGATTCAGCTGTGGCTGTCATCGCCGCTGTATTACCTGCTCTTTTATGGTTTGGTTATTTTCTGGTATTCGTTCACAGCCCGTGGAAGCCCGCTTTGTTATCAGGGCTTTCATCGGCGCCGACGTCTGCTGGTGTACTCTTTTCGATGATGATGGCCGCGGGTTTAAGCGCGACATGGGTTTTCAAAAAAGCCCGCGTGCTGGCTGTCCTCGATGATTTAGCCACGATCCTGCTGTTAACTCCGCTTCAAATCCTCATCATTGGTTTTGAATGGGGCTCGATAGCTGTACTTATTCTAATTTCTCTTTTCTTGTTTGCTTCTTTCCGTTGGCAGAATACCCTGCATTGGCCGGTCAGTGAAAATCGCCTTTTGTTATATGCCGCTGTCTTAACAGGAATATTATTTTTTGTTAAACACACCGCGCATATTCATTTAGAAGTGCTTATTCCAGCTTTCATGCTGGGATGTCTGGTCCATATGCCGCATCATCATCAAAAACCTGTGAAGAGAACGATGGTGAGATTGGATACGATTGTTAAGGGACTGTTTATGTTTTTAGTCGGGCTTTCTTTGCCGAAAATCGCACTTGGTTCCATTCCTATCGGATCAACCATAGGCCATGTTTTGGTTCTGACAATATTGGCTAATGTTGGAAAATCATTCACTTTATTATGTTACCGTAAGGAAGCTTCTTGGAAAGAACGCTTAGCCTTGAGCGTCGCGATGTTTCCTCGAGGAGAAGTGGGCGCGGCTGTTTTACTTATTGGCCTCGGTTATGGCTTTACAGGATATGAAAGCACGCTGGCTGTTTTAAGTTTGGCTGTCAATTTGGTTCTAACCGGAACATTCATTTGGATTGTAATGAGGCTTTTAAAGGAAAATAATAATCGTTCCGAGCTTGGATGAAAAAATGCTTAAACGGTTGGTATCTATATTTAAAGATACAAAGATTGACAAGAATGGTATTATCGATATACTTTGTAAGTAAGCATTTGCTTACTTAAATAAAGAAGGGGAAAAATGTTAGATTCGATAACGGTAGGTCAACAAAAGATTATTGATGCCGCGCGGCATATTATTATTTCTAAGGGAATGGAAAATCTTACCGTAAGAGAAATCGCCGCCGAACTTGATATTACAGACGGAGCTTTGTATCGGCATTTTAAAAGCAAAGGGGAAATTATAAGCCTTTTGATTGACGACATTGAGGAAACGTTGTTAGGCGCCATTGATGAAGCGGCTTCTAAAACTAAAAAACCTTTAGAGAAATTAGAAAATATTTTCTGGTCACATCTTTCGTATGTGGAAAAACGTAAAGGCGTTTCTTTTATAGTAATAAACAACACAATTAGCATAAAGGACAAGACTCTGCAAAATAAAGTCTATGGCGTCGTTAATAAATATTTAGATAGGATAAAAAAGATTTTGCGTGAAGGAATTAAGAGTGGTGATTTCCATAATATGAATCTTGAAGCAGCAAGCTTGACATTTTTTGGGATCATTCAGTGCATGGTAACACTTTGGGGATTAAGTGATTATAAACATTCATTGGGGAAAGAACGCTTGGAAGAGTTATTTAAATTCTTCAAAAATGGAATTTTAGCAAAATAATTTAAAATTAAGGGTTCGCAAAATAATTTGCGGAGGCACTTAGGTGGTCGGGACGCCATCTGAATAACAATCAGATAGTGGTCTTTTGTCATTTTGAAAGGTTTAATCTATGAAAGTAGCCCTACGTTTAATTTTCTCTTTAATCACGATCGTCGCTCTGGTCGCTTTTTCATTTTCCCTCTGGCAAGCAAAACAGGAAGATCTGCGTCTTAAGAATGATCTCGAAAAGCGCGCAAGCATCATTGCGGACAGCTTAAAGATGTCGGTTGAACCTTTGCTTTTATTGAATGATACAAAGTATCTTCAACGTATTGTCGATAAGTTTTCAAATCGGGAAAGACTTGTAGGGATTGCTGTTCATGATATTCAAAATAATTTTATATTGGCTTCGAGCGATCTTAAGTCAAAGTTACAGGAGAATCCCAATATTATTGCCCCTAATATTCAAGAAGTCGAAAGGGTGAATGCGGAATACGGGCAATCCATCAATTTTGGCAAATTACAGTTATACGCTTATTCTGTACCTTTATTAAGCAATGAACAAGTGAGCCATGTTTTGACTCTTTTTTATGATTCTGAATATATAGAAGAAAGAGTACGCCGGATGTGGATCAATAGTTTTTGGCGGGCTGGAATACAAGCTTTTTTGATTGCCATTGTAACGGCATTTCTTGTTTATCTAAACATTATGACGCCGATCCGAAGAGCGACTGAATGGATTAAAAAAGTTCGTAAAGGAGAGGCTTCTGAAAAATTTGATCTGCAAGGCCAACAACTCTTGGGACCTTTGGCGAATGAAATTACGAAGATGGCCAAGAGTTTAGAAATGGCGAGACTTTCCGCGGAGGAAGAGGCCCGGCTGAGGCATACAACAGATTCTCGATGGACTCCTGAACGGCTCAAAGAATTTGTTCGCGAAAAATTACAGGGCAAACCACTTTTTGTGGTTTCCAACCGTGAGCCGTATATGCATATTCGAAAAGGCAAAGAAATTGAATGCATTGTTCCGGCAAGCGGTTTAGTGACGGCGATTGAACCGGTTTTGAAAGCCTGCGGAGGAATGTGGATTGCGCAAGGAAGCGGAAACGCTGACCGCGAGACAGTTGATAAAGATGATAAATTAAAAGTCCCACCCGAAGAACCACAGTATGTTTTAAAGCGTATTTGGGTGGATAAAAAACTTGAAGACGGATTTTATTCTGGATTTTCCAACGAGGGGCTATGGCCACTTTGCCACATTGCGCACACCCGGCCAATTTTTAGAGAAGAGGATTGGATCGCTTATAAAACAGTCAATAAGAAATTTGCAACCGCCGTTTTAAAAGAAATAGAAGATGTTTCTGAACCCAACATACTCATACAAGATTATCATTTTGCCTTAATCGCGGAAATGATTAAAGCCAAAAGGCCTGATGCGCGGGTCGCCATTTTCTGGCACATCCCCTGGCCTAACCCGGAATCGTTTGGCATTTGTCCATGGCAAAGAGAAATTTTACAGGGAATGCTGGGGGCGGATGTCATCGGTTTTCATACTCAATTTCATTGCAACAATTTTATCGAATCGGTAGATCGGTTTTTGGAATCGCGTATTGATTACGAACATTTTACCGTCAATAGAGAAGGCCATACTTCTTGGATTAAACCTTTTCCGATAAGTATCGATTTTAATTCTTCCAATGCCGGATCCTCAGAGATTAAAGAGACAAAAGAGAGTATTCTGAAAAAATATAATATTCAAGCCGAGTATATTGGCGTGGGGGTTGATCGTCTGGATTATACAAAAGGAATTGTCGAAAGATTCCGTGCGGTGGAATACTTTTTAGAAAAAAATCCGAAATATGTCGGAAAATTTACCTTTGTGGAGTTAGGAGCCCCCAGTCGAACCATGATTCCTAAATACAAAGAATTTGTTGATGAAGTCACCCAAGTCACTGAAAAGATCAATGGACGTTTTAAGACAAAAAATTGGCAGCCCATTTTATTGTTGATGAAACATCACAGTCATGCGGAAATCCTTCCTTTTTATAAATTTGCTGATCTATGTTTGGTGACATCCTTGCATGACGGTATGAACCTGGTAGCTAAAGAGTATGTATCGTCGAAAGATGACGAGCAGGGGGTTTTGATTTTAAGCCAGTTTACCGGCGCATCCCGCGAATTAACAGACGCGTTTATCATAAATCCTTACGATATTGGACAAACGGCGGAAGCTATTAAGCAAGCTTTGGAGATGTCAATACCTGAACAAAAAGAAAGGATGCAACGAATGCGGCAGAGATTACAGAATTATAATATTTATCGATGGGCCAGCGAATTGGTGAAGGAACTTGCTCAGGTCAGGTTAGAAAATCAGAAAGGTGGCTCAAATGGAACAACTTAATACTATTTTAAATTTGGTTATATATCAAAATACTGTTCAAAGTTATGCCTTTGCAATTGTGACATTTCTTGGACTAATTTTGGGGTTATCAGTTTTTAAAAAATTTCTCATTAAGTATCTAACTAAGCTCGCCCAAAAAACCACAAATCACTTCGATGATATTGTTGTTACACTTTTAAGTCAAATTGGCTTATCCGCATTTAGTGTTATTTCACTTTATTTTGCAACATTGCCTCTGATACTTCCAGAGTCTCTACGGGTATTTATCCGTTACGCTTTGGTGATTGTTGTCACGATTCGTTCAGTTCTGATTCTTCAAGAAATTGTCAAATATGGTATTGGCAAAGCGTATCGTCAACGGATGAAGGCGGATGATCCTTCAATCGAATTAATGGTCAAAAGTATCTCCGGAATTTTACGCTGGGTGATCTGGGCCCTAGCGGTCATCTTTATTCTGGATAACATGGGTGTCAACATTTCCACGTTTGTTGCCGGCATAGGTATTGGCGGCATCGCGGTGGCTATGGCTTCTCAAGCGATACTGGGTGATGCGTTCAGCGCACTATCCATTTTTTTAGACAAACCATTTGAAATTGGAGATTTCATAATTCTTGATGGCGATTACCTAGGAACTGTCGAACACATCGGGATTAAAACAACCCGTATCCGCAGCTTATCGGGGGAACAATTAGTTTTTTCAAATAGTGATTTGACAAAAAGCCGGATAAAAAATTATAAACGAATGCAGACGCGCCGCATCGCATTTAAAATCGGAATTGTTTATCAAACTCCGCTTGAAAAAGTCAAAAAAATTCCTCAGATTGTTAAAGAAATCATCACCAACATAAATGACGTTAGACTTGATCGGGTTCATTTTCAAAGTTACGGTGATTTTTCGCTCATATATGAAATTGTCTATTATGTTCAGTCGTCTGATTACAACATTTACATGGACAAACAACAGGAAATTAATTTTGCCTTAATGGAAGCTTTCGAACGCGAAAACATCGCATTTGCTTATCCGACGCAAACACTGTTTGTAAAACAGGAAGCTTAGAAGGGAGAGAATATTTTAAAAACTTCTCGGAAACAAAAATATTTATTTGATCACGAAGAGGCTCTTAAAAAACTCTTAATAAAAAAGCATCTGGTTCTTTTTTTGGATTATGACGGTACGCTCGCACCCATTACCCAAACGCCTGACAAAGCGGTTACGACAATTGAAACGAGAGAGATACTCCTTAGATTATCGAAACATCCCCAATGTCATTTATCCATCATCAGCGGCCGGAAGTTATCTGACTTAAAGCATATGGTCGATATTCCCAACCTGACGTATGTCGGTAACCACGGGTTTGAGATTGAAGGGCAGACTAACATAAATTTTGAAAGTTTGGTTTCAACGCAGTTTGAAGAAGACTTAGCCGTCCTTAAAGAAATTTTAACAGCCAAATTATCTAACCTTAAGGGTCTTTGGATAGAGGATAAAGGAATAATCCTGACTGTACATTTTCGTCTGGCCACAGATAAAACGGGATTATTGGCCAGAAAAGTTTTCATGAAAGTGTGTCAAAATTATTTATCCAACCGACGAATCAGTTTCATGGAAGGAAAAAAGGTTTTGGAAATCCGGCCGCCGATTAAATGGGACAAAGGCGAGGCGGCTCTTTGGATTCTTTCGAAATGGCAACGGCAATTAGGTAAAAACCAAATTGTTTCGATGTATATTGGAGATGATTTTACTGACGAAGATGCTTTTAAAATATTGGATGGCATTGCTATGACCATTAAGGTCGGACAGGCTAAACAATCTTTTGCTCATTATTATTTGAAGAATCAGGAAGAGGTTCCCATTTTGTTAAAACAATTTGATTTTTCCGCTTAATGAAATTAGACATCCTATTCATGATTTGAGAAAGAAAAAACAATGAACAGTTATCCCTATGGAATTATTGGCAACTGCACCAGCGCTGCGTTAGTTAATGAGGATTGTTCTATTGATTGGCTGTGTTTACCTTTTTTTGATTCGTCCTCAGTCTTTGCCCGTATCCTTGACGAGAAAAAAGGCGGGTATTTTAAAATCTGGGCTAAGGATATTATCAGCGTTGAACAGTCATATTTATATCATACTCCAATTGTAAAAACGGTTTTCACAACTAAGGATGGTGTATTCGAAGTAAGGGATTACATGCCGCGTTTTAGCACCCACGACGAGCGCGTTCATTGTCCTTCAGAAATACACCGCAACATTTATTTGGTTCAGGGGAATCCTAAGATCATTGTCGAATTTAATCCAAGGCCTAATTACGGATTAAGCGAAGCTAAATTGACCCCGCATCCTGAATATTTAAAAATAACGTCGATTCAGGGGGAATACAATAGCTACTATCTTTATACCAATCTCAATCTGAATGATCTTACACAAGGCAAAGAAATTGAACTTAAGGAATCAGCGTATATTTTATTGTCCTATCACGAAAAGATGGAAGCGATCACCTCAGATAAAATATTATTGGATTATGAACGCACAAAAAGTTACTGGCTGTATTGGGTCTATAGAACGGAGGTTCCGGAGAAATATAAAGAATTAATTATCCGTTCAATTATTACTCTTAAGCTTTTAATGTTTCAAAGAACAGGTGCAGTTATAGCCGCGCCAACAACATCTTTACCGGAAATTATAGGTCAAGACCGTAATTGGGATTACCGTTATTGTTGGATAAGAGACGCATCTATGATCATTGATTTATTCGCGCGTATGGGACATGCCGGGACTTCCTTAAGATATATTAAATTTATTCTTAATCGGATGCTTGTTAAAGACTACAACATTTCTGTCATGTACGGTATTAATGGGGAAGAGAATCTTGAGGAAAAGATTCTTGATCATTTAAACGGTTATGAAGGATCACATCCTGTACGTATTGGTAATGCTGCTTACAAACAGCAACAGAATGATGTGTATGGACAATTAATTGAGACAATTTATACGTCATTTGTGGTGGATTTTCGCAATGATTTATTATTGAATGAAGAAATTTGGACAATGGTGCGCTCATTGGCAAAAATGGCGGAGGCAAGGTGGAGGGAGCCTGATTGCGGTATATGGGAACATCGGGGGCCGATGCAACACTTCGTTCATTCAAAGATGATGAGTTGGGTAGCAATGGACAGGGCAGCCAAGATCGCCCAATTTATCGGTAAAACCCAATATGTTCCTAAATATTTGAAAGTAGCCGGAGAGATTAAGGAAGATATACTTAAAAATGGATGGGACGATGAGTTAAAGAGTTTTGTGATGTATTACGGGAGTAAGGAGTTGGATGCCTCAAATCTTTTAATGCTTCACTATGGCTTTCTGGATAAGAATGATCCTCGCATGATCGACACAGTGCGCAATACACATAAAGAATTAACTAAAGATGGTTTTGTTCTGCGTTATAAAGCTGCCGATGAATTTGGTGTCCCGCGAAACGCTTTTATTGTTTGTACGTTTTGGATGATTAACGCATTGTACTTGACCGGACACGAGCCGCAAGCCCGCGAGATGCTTGAAAAGATCATGTCCTGTGCTAACAGATTCGGCCTTTTTTCTGAAGATGTAGAAACAGACACCGGACGGTTGACAGGAAATTTTCCGCAAGGGTACTCGCACCTGGCTTTTATTCAAACGGTTTTTTTGCTAGAGACACAGTATGATTGGAGTGACGCGGCTAAATCCGGGCGCTCTGTGTTTAAATTTCCCGATTGATCTTAATTTAGGATGTCGATGAGTATGAGGTTATGCAATGACTGACCTTAATCGCAAAAAGTTTTCTTTACGCCGCGCCTTCGAATTTGATTCCGGAGTGCACTTTGTCCGTCCCATGCTCATGGCTGTTTCGGTTGGCGTTGGTACCGGATTTTTGGTCGTTGTCTTCATTAAATCCATTCTGTGGGTGTCCGCATTCTTTTTTAATCCGGCAGTTAAAAATACATTATGGGTTATTTTTATCCCTATCATCGGTGGATTAATTGTCGGCCCCTTGGTCGTATTTTTAGCGCCGGAAGCAAAAGGTCATGGCGTCCCGGAAGTTTTAAAAGCCATTGCTATTCGAGGCGGGAGGATAAGGCCTATTGTTGTTTTGGTGAAGGCAGTGGCGTCAATTTTTTCAATTGGAAGTGGATTTTCCGTCGGAAGAGAAGGTCCTATCGTACAGATCGGTGCGGGATTGGGTTCTTCATTTGGCCAGTTACTGAAGCTCCCTGAATCTCGAATCAGAAATCTGGTGGCCTGTGGAGCGGCTGCTGGTGTTGCCGGTGTATTCAATACTCCAATCGCCGGCGTCATGTTTGCCTCGGAAGTCATTTTGCGCGATTTTGGCGCTAACGCGTTAAGTACTATCGTTGTCGCCGCAGTATCGTCGAGTATTATCAGCAGGATTTTCCTGGGTGACAATCCGTCATTTATTGTTCCAACCTACAGCATGCATAATCCTTTAGAAATATTCTTATATTTTGGATTAGGCGTTATGTCGGCATTGGCTGCGGTTTTATTTGTGGTTGCTCTTGAATGGACGGAAGGCCGATTTGAAAAGTGGCGATTCCCGGAATGGGCTAAACCAGCTTGCGGCGGGCTTTTGATCGGATTAATTGGCTTTTCATTTCCTCAAATTTTTGGATCCGGGCTTTCAACAATTGAATCAGCGTTGCATGGTTCAATTCCCCTTCAAATATTGCTTGCATTAATCATCGTAAAAGTTTTAGCCACATCTATTTCAATCGGGGCAGGAAGTTCGGGCGGCGTATTTGCTCCGTTATTGTATGTTGGGGCTGTGTTAGGCGGGGCATTCGGTCAGATAGCCTCAAAGCATTATATTGTACCGATTGCACCCAGCGGTGCATATGCACTGGTTGGGATGGCGAGTGTGTTTGCGGCGGCGGCTCGTGCTCCAATCACTTCGATATTGATTGTGTTTGAATTAACCGGCAGTTATGGCATGATTTTGCCGATTATGGTGGCTGTTGTGACCGCGACATCCATTGCCCAGAGGCTGTTAAAGGATTCTATTTATTTAGGCAAATTAAAACGGAAAGGAATAGACGTAAAATCGTTTGAGGACACACGTGTTCTTGAAGGATTGAAGGTCGGGGACGCCATGACGCAAGATTTCCAAACCGTCCAACAGGATGTCACTGCTTTGGAATTGATCAATTTGATGTCTCAAAATATGAATAAGAGTGTTTTTGTCGTTGATCGGAAGAATAGATTATCGAGTATTATTAAAACAGCAGAATTTAATAGAGTTTTAATGTCGGAGGGAAAGGATTTTCTGATTGCTGATGATATCGCTGTGCCTATTAAAGAATTTTCTTTTCCCGATGAACCTTTAAATGAAGCCGCCAGGCTGATGGCCGCGCATCATTTGACGGAAATGCCAGTGGTTGATTCTCTAAATATTTCTAAAATTATTGGCGTACTTAAATCTGAAGATGTATTTCGAATTTATGCTGAACACGTTTCAAAACGGGACGACATAGTCAATCACCAGGCCCACGATGAAGCTATTCCCTCGGATATGACGACAATTGTTTTTACGGTAACTCCGCGCTCTTCCGTGGTAGGAAAACTCATAAAGGAATTAAATTTGCCTGAAGGCGTTCATTTCAATTTAGTGAAAAGAGGAAACAGATTCTCTGTACCGCACGGAAATATGCATATGATGGTTAAAGATCAGGTCACCGTCATCGTGATGCCTCAACATGAAGATGTTCTTCGAGTGTGGTTAAAGGAAAAAAAGTTAAAAGATTTTTAACTACACAATCAACTTTTCAGTCTAAACAAATTTTCATTATGGCCAATTCAATAAATGATCGAAAATTGCCCGTTAAGGGTTATCAGTTCGGCACTTTCCAAGGTGTATTTATACCAAGTATTTTAACGATTCTTGGTGTTATTATGTATTTACGTTTCGGCTGGGTATTAGGTAATTTGGGATTAGGGGAAACATTACTTTTAGTAACATTAGCTACATCAATTACGTTTTTAACTGCTTTATCAATTTCTGCACTGGCAACCAATATGAAGATTGGAGGCGGAGGAACTTATTATATTATATCCAGATCCCTCGGAATTGATGCCGGTGCGGCTGTCGGATTACCATTATTTCTTGCTCAAGCTTTAGGTATATCTTTTTATATTACGGGTTTTTCTGAATCTTTGGTCAATTTGTATCCGAATTTATCTATTAAAATGGTCGGCGCGCTCACGCTGACTATAATGGCTTTGATTTCGTCGGTATCTGCTTCCATGGTTTTGAGAGTACAATTTTTTATATTTATACTGATCATCGCATCATTGGTTTCATTTTTTATAGGACAGGTTCCAATTTCATTCCCCGAAACACAGATTGGTTCGGAATTGATTTTGAAGAAACCTTTCTGGGTGGTATTCGCGGTTTTTTTCCCCGCTGTAACTGGAATTGAAGCGGGACTTTCTTTATCAGGAGATTTAAAAAACCCTGCCCGATCATTGCCTCGAGGGACATTAGCTGCAGTATTGGTTAGTTATGTTGTTTATTTAGCAATTCCGATTTATTTAACTAGTCTTCATCTTCCTCAGGATATTTTAATGACCACGCCGATGATTATGAAAGATATTGCTCGTTGGGATAAGCTGGTTATTTATGGATTATGGGGCGCGGCTTTGTCCAGCGGAATTGGGGCATTGCTTGGCGCTCCGCGGACTTTACAATCTTTAGCGGCAGATAGGGTCCTTCCGCGGTGGGTTGGGCTTGGTTTTGGTAAGAATAATGACCCGCATATAGCGCTTTTATTTACTTTTATAGTTGCTTTGGCGGGGATAGCATTGGGCAATCTTAATGCCATTGCCGTCGTTCTATCAATGTTTTTTTTAACTTCTTATGGACTTCTTAATTTATCCGCAGCTTTAGAAGGATTGATGGATACTCCGTCGTGGCGGCCGGAGTTTCGTGTGCATTGGGGTTTGTCATTATTAGGGGCGTTTAGTTGTATTTTTGTGATGTTAATGATCAATACGGGAGCAACATTTATTGCGGCTTTGATTTCGGGAATTGTTTATTATGTGAATAAAAGACGGCGGCTAAGGGCTTACTGGGGAGATATGCGTTACGGGATTTTAATGCTTATCACGCGGTTTGTTCTTTATCGCTTAGACAGAATAAAACCGAATGCAAAAACATGGAAACCAAATATCCTGGTGTTAAGCGGCTCTCCAACTTCGAAATGGCACCTGATCGCGTTGGCCGATGCAATCTCTCATGGGAAAGGTTTTTTGACGGTGGCTACTATAGTCCCTGAAGAGACGGAAATAGAACGCATAGAAAAAATCCGGTTGACGATCGGCGCGTACCTACGGGAATTCTCGGTTCCGGCCATTGTTAAAATTTTGCCAGCGCGGACGACGAGCGAGGGGGCTCATGATTTGATCAAAGCCTATGGATACGGTCCGCTTGTCCCTAATACCGTCCTTTTAGGTGAAGGAGGGAGAAAGGTAACCTTGGCCGAACATGCGAAACTCTTTTTGCATATTTATAATAATCGTCGGAATTTGATTGTTGTGCATGAAGGCAATAAGAAACCTTTAGGCGTATGCAGTCAAATCGATCTTTGGTGGCGAAGTATCGGAAAAAATTCAGGGTTTATGCTGGCTTTAGCCCATATGCTCAAGACAAGCCCTGAATGGATGGGCGCAACGTTAAATATTAAAATGTTTGTTTATACAAGTGAGCAAGAGACAGAACAGAAACGGCATTTACAGAAATTAATCGAACATGAAAATGTCGACGCTCAAGTCCAACTATACGTCGTTAAGGAAAATGAAGATCCGTTCCCGCTGATGCGGATACACTCTGCCGAGGCTGATATGGTTTTTATGGGAATGCGTGCCCCGCAAGATAATGAAACGGCAGAAAGTTATAGCCAATATTACACAACATTGTTGTCGAATGTAAAACAGATGCCGGCCACCGCATTGGTGATGGCTTCAGAACAGATCGATTTTAACAGGATTTTTGAATTGAGAGGATAAAATTGCTAATCAATTGAAGTCGACTAATTTTGTAAGTTTCTCATTTTCTTATAATTTATTACAATAGGGAGAGTCTATGTCAGAACATTTACTTATCGGAATAGCCAGCATATTATTCGCAGGTATAAGCGCGCAATGGTTAGCTTGGCGATTTAAATTGCCATCAATTGTTCTTTTGTTGGGAATAGGATTTCTGGCAGGCCCTGTAACCCATATTATTAATCCCGATGAAGTTTTAGGACCGTTACTTTTTCCTTTGGTTTCAATTTGTGTCGCCATTATTTTATTTGAAGGCGGATTAGGTTTAAGAATATTTGAATTAAGAAAAATTGGGAAAGTGGTTTTAAATCTAGTAAGCATTGGTGTTTTTGTTAACTGGATTCTGATAACACTTTCAGCTTATTATATTTTGAATTTAAATTTTACCATTTCCATTCTTTTAGGAGCTATTTTAGTTGTTACAGGCCCGACCGTTATCATTCCGCTATTAAGACATGTTCGGCCGTCAGGAAAATCAGGAAGTATTGTTAAATGGGAAGGTATAGTTACTGACCCCATCGGTGCTGCTTTGGCAGTTTTGGTTTTTGAGTATATTGTCATCGGTCAAAATTTAAACACCAGTGCATTGATATTTTTTCTAAAAGGTATATTTATCGGTACAGCGGTGGGAAGTTTAGGG
>JAGOSC010000069.1 GCA_018062515.1 Candidatus Omnitrophota bacterium | reverse complement strand
GATTAATTTCATTTCTCCGACGGGGTATACAGCCGCGCTGTTACAATCCCGTGTTGAAGCGGGGAGTTTTGGATATATCCGTTCTCAAATATCCTCTGGGCAGGTCATGGGACCGTTTGATTATTATGCCTCGATAAGCCAATTTAAACAGGATGGCTTTAGGGATCATACCAATCAAGACAATCATTATGAATTTTTAAATATGGGGTATAAGGTCAATGATGACGTGGAAACGCGTTTTTATTTTACGAACGCCATCACGAAGGCCAAGCTCGGCGGGGCTTTAAGAAAATCACAGTTGCTCGCTGATCCGACCCAAGCCAACGCCTCGAGTGTTTCGGGCAATCAAAAGCGGGATGTTAACTATTATCGCATTGCCAATAAGACAACAATAACGACGGGTGAAGAACAGCAATTGGATTTTAGCGCCTACTATTTTAACGGCGGCCTTTTTCATCCTATTTTTCAAGTGCTGGATATTGATTCTCAAGATTACGGCGGGGAGATCCGTTACACCAATACCGCTCAATTTTTGGGAAAAGATAATCAATTTCTGATCGGATTTGCCCCTTCACTTGGGTATAAACAGGAAGACCGGTTTACGAATGTGGGTGGATCTAGAGGAAGCCGTACTAACGAAGCGGATCAGAAAGCGTACAATTTAAATTTGTATGCGGAAGATCAGTTTAAGTTTGCGGATGGGTTTACCTTTATCCCGGGACTTCAATTAAGTTACGCTTCCCGTGAGATTACGGACTATTATTTTACAAATGGCGATGACAGCGGTCATAGTATTTACCGCGCCATTAATCCCAAGGCAGGGATAACCTATGATTTAACAGAAATGAATCAGATTTTTGCTGGTTATACCCGAGGGTTTGAACCTCCGACATTCTCCGAATTATTCGATGCTGCCAGTAACTACCGTCCCAATAAAGCGCAAAGAAGTCATACCTGGGAAACAGGTTTCCGAGGCGAAGAAGGCCGTTTCGGTTACGATGTCACGTATTATTATTCTATTCTCGACAAGGAATTGTTAAGTTTAAGCGATGGTTCAGGCAATCCTTTAGGCACGCTCAATGCTCGGGGAGAAACAATTCATCAAGGGATAGAATTAGGCGGGAAAGTTGATCTGTTGTCCGGCCTTATAGCAACGGATGAAGGAAAACAAGACAAGATATATGCTCACGGTATTTATAACTGGAGCCGTTTCCGTTTTGACGGTGATTCCGTTTACGGAGACAATCAGCTTCCCGGTTTGCCGGAGCATTTCCTCAAATGGGAGTTAATGTATGACCATCCATCAGGGATTTATTTCGGCCCCAATCTGGAACGGGTGGCTTCTAAATATGCGATTGATATGGCCAATACGTTTTTTGCGGATCCATATACCGCGTGGGGATTGAAAGCCGGATATAAAGCGCCACAGGGATTCTCGGTGTTTGTTGAGGGCAAAAACTTAAGCGACAAAATATACGCCGCATCAACAAGCATTGTCAATAATGCTGCCGGTCTCGACGCTAACGCGGCCGTTTTTAATCCGGGTAGCGGACGCGCCTGGTATGGCGGTGTTGAATGGAAATGGTAGGGAACTATGAAAATTAATTCAAAAAAGGTTCGTCAGATTCATCGATGGGTTGGTTTGCTTTTCAGCGTGTCGGTTTTAATGTCGTCGGGGAGCGGTGTGTTGCATAACGTAATGTCGCGTACGCAATCACCGCCGCCTGCGGCGCGTCCTTCAGGATCGATTCTTCCTCAAGATGTCAAAGTATCTGTCGCGGAGGCTTTGAAATATTTGCCCGATCCTCATGCAAAATTGCAGGCGGTCAGTATACGAAGCATCGCGGGAGAACCATGGTATCAATTCTTTATTGAAGGAGAAAAGAAGATCACTTATGTCAGCGCTAATGACGGCAAAGTCAGTGACGCGCAAGATGAAGTTTACGCGTCCGAAATAGCTTCAAACTATCTCGGAGGTAAACCTGTTGAAAAGACGGATTATTTAACGTCGTTTAACAGTGAATATATCAACATCTTTCGTATTCTTCCTGTTTACCGTTTTGACACGGATGACGGCAAGGGCACTCGTGTTTATGTTTCCACGATGACCGGAAGTATAACCCGCCATACGGACAATCAAAGGCAGTTTGAAGCCAGCGTGTTCAGCAATTTCCATAAATTTATGTTTATTAAAAATAAAGATTTACGTGACGGTATCTTGACGTTCATGACATTCGGCATTTTCTCGGTTGCCGTGTTAGGGATCATTTTGTTTTTTATGACAAGGCCGTCCGTTAGAAAATAATTCTGGAGGAACTATGTGGACGATTATTCAAAAAGGTGGCCCCATTATGTGGCCGCTTTTGTTAACGTCGTTAATCGCATTGACCGTTGTCATCGAACGGTGCTTTTTTATTATTAGAGAAAAGAAACGACGCAGTCAGCAAACGGTCAATAATATTCTGGATTTTGCCGAGAAAGGTGAATTAGAAAAAGCCGTTCAAGCAGGCAAAGGTTCTGAAGATTTTGTAGCCCGAACGATGGTTTATGGACTTACTCATCGGGAAAAATCATTCTCCAGCGCGCTTCTGCAAGCCGCTAATCTTGAGCTTAAACGATTCAGTCAAGGATTACCGACGCTGGATACAATCATCACGTTGGCTCCTTTGTTGGGATTATTAGGTACGGTTACCGGGATGATTCGTGCTTTTGGTCTGCTTGGACAAACGGAATTGGAAGCACCGACGGTGATCACGGGCGGTATTGCCGAGGCATTGATTGCGACCGCTTTTGGTTTAGGAATTGCGATCATCGCGTTAATTCCATTTAATTATCTGAATGCTAGATTGGAGGAAGCCCGCCATGAAATCGAAGATGCATCAACTCATTTGGAATTGAGTATCCGTAAGCCGGATAGGAGGTTTTTATGAACATCCCAAGTCCGGTTGTCCGCAAACGCGCCAGAATTGAAATTATTCCTCTGATCGATATTATCTTTTTCCTTTTAGCGACCTTTGTCATGGTTTCGTTGTCGATGGTCAAGAATCAGGGAATTCATGTCAATTTGCCGTCGGCAGCGACAAGCGCGCCCAATGAACAGAAAAAGAATGTCACAATTACAGTCACGGAGAATGGAATATTTTATTTTAACAAAGAGGAAATGACTTTGAATAATCTGCTCTCACGATTGAAATCGTTAAAGAATGATAATTCGGAGGTAGGCGTCATTATCAACGGCGATGAAAAAGCACTCTTCGGCGATGCTGTTAATATCCTTGATGAAGTAAGACGAATGGGAATTGCCAAAGTCACCATTCAAACTAAAAGTAAGACAGCTTCGGCTGGCGAAAGCGGTCAATGAACAGAACAGGACAACTTGTTTTGGATTATCCCAGAAGAGATCAAACAATAAGTTTCTTGATCGCGCTGGGGGTTCATTTAAGCACTTTAGCCGTCGGAGGAGTTTTGTTCGTAAAGCCGGTTCAGTTTGGCGTCGAGACTGGTGTTAGCGGGATTGAAGTCCATTTGGTGGCGGTTCCTCAAGAACCGGTTCAGCAAGTTCCAAAAGAAAAGATAGAAATCGTTAAGCAGGAGATTGAGAACGCCGTTCCCTTGCCTGAAGAAATTCCAGTCCCGGAAATAAAGGAGGCAATTCAAATCCCGCAAGTGGTACAACCCGTTTCCATACCCGTCAAGGAGCCTGTTAAGGAAGTCCAGCCTGTGGAGAAGATAAAGAAAATTCAATCTCCGGCCAATACTGGCAAGGATGAAATGACGCTTACTTCTACAGGAGGTGCACTGACCGAAGCCAAGCCGAATTATTTACAAAATCCCGCGCCGGTGTATCCTTCCAAAGCAAGGCGATTGGGACAGGAAGGATTGGTTGTTCTTAGCGTCGATGTTGACCGACAAGGAAATCCGTTTCGGGTCAAAGTTAAGCTATCATCAGATTATTCATTACTGGATAAGTCGGCTTTGAAAGCGGTTCGCCGTTGGAAATTCTCCCCGGCGCGGATCGGGATATTAGCGGTTGATTCAAATGTCGAAGTGCCAATCCGGTTTCGTCTGGAAAGCAATAATAAATAGGAGATGTTGTATGAATTATTTTCCATTGTTTGACCCAATACCATTACCAGCGCCCGTGTGGCTGTTTAAGAGTTTACACATTTTGACATTGGCGCTTCATTTTGTTGCTGTCAAGATTCTGTTGGGTGGTTTGCTCGCGGCAACGGTACTCAATTATTTCGGCTTATCAAACAATTTATATCGGGGAGCATCAGCGGCTTTGGCGAGGCGCCTGCCGATTATTATGACCTATGTGATTAATTTAGGTGTTCCGCCGTTATTATTTTCCCAAGTTCTTTACGGCCCGGCATTATACACAAGCAATGTCCTTATCGGATTGTATTGGATTGCCATCGTATTTCTTTTGATGGCCTGTTACTGGATGCTTTATCAATTTGCAGATGGAGCGCTGGAAGGGAAACGGGTATGGTGGAAAGGTTTGCTGGCGTGGATATTAGCAGGGTGCATCTCGAGAATATTTTCGACCAATATGGCTTTGATGCTTAAGCCGGAGGTCTGGAACGAGATGTATTCATCTTCCGCATTAGGGGCTTACTTACCCCCGTATGACCCAACATTATTGCCGCGCTGGTTATTTATGCTGTCGGGAGGATTTGCCGTTGCCGGATTATGGATGGTTTGGATCGCCGGGCGCAGGAGTGTCGAACCGCCTTTAAATAAGTTTTTGTCAGGATTGGGAGGGCGATTAACCGTTTTCATGGTCATTGTTCAGGCCTTTCAATTCCATTTTGTTTTGAAGGCGCAACCTTCGGTCGTTATCGAAGGACTGTCAGGAAGTATTTTTTTAAATACAGCGATGGATAGCTGGTATTTGATCGCAGGTTTAGTTTTAGTTTTCAGCTTGTGGGTCAGTATAAAAAAGCCTTGTTCATATGCGGCCGGATATATAGCCGTGCTACTCGTTCTTTTGTTAGTGGCCGCTTGGACTATTGTACGCGACGGTATTCGTGATTTAACTTTAGCCAGCAAAGGCTTTGATGTTTGGAATCAGCATGTGGTGGCTAATTGGTCGGTCATTTGGATATTCTTTTTGTCATTTGGATTGGGCATTGCCTCATTGGTTTGGTTGATATCTGTCATGATGAAAGCCAAGCTCGTCAAAGAAGGAGAGTTGTCATGAGCGAAGAAAAAGAGGAAGTTACCCGGAGACAATTTATTAAAGCCTGCGCTTGGGGTGTTGGGGCCTGTTACGCGGCCGCAATCGGTTATCCAGTCTATAAATATTTAACGTCTCCCGCTGAAAAGGAAGCCTCCTTAACGACTGTTACAGAAGTTACTTTAAAAGATGCCGATAAGCTCCCGGCCGGCAGCATGATGATGTTTAAATTTGGGTCAAGGCCTTCGATGTTGATTCACCATAAAGATGATAGTTGGGTGGCGCTGGACGCTGTTTGTACACATTTAGGTTGCACGGTGCAGTATATGCCGGATCGAAATGTCATTCATTGTTTTTGTCACGATGGCGAATACGACCCTCAGACAGGAAAAAATATCAGCGGGCCTCCGCCGCGGCCATTGAAGAAATATTTAGCCAAAGTCGTTGAAGGCGGCGTGTCAATATCAAGAGTTTAAAGGAGAGATATGGAAAATAAACCGAACAAAATTTGGCAATGGGTTGATGAGCGGCTCGGGCTTTCTGAAATTATCGCTTTTGCTAAACATAAAACAGTGCCCGTCCATAAGCATTCATTCTGGTATTACTGGGGTGGCGTATCATTATTTCTTTTTCTGGTTCAAGGGGTTACCGGAGTCTTGTTGTTGATTTATTATCGGCCCGGCCCTGAAGCGTTTGAATCGGTCAGACAAATTACTTATGAAATTAGTTTTGGGTGGCTTATCCGTTCAGCGCATTCATGGGCAGCAAATCTCATGGTCGCAGCCATATTCGTGCATATGTTTTCCGTTTACTTCATGAAAGCTTACCGCGCACCGCGTGAATTCGGCTGGTGGAGCGGTATGATATTATTGCTGCTCACCATGATTTTTGGTTTCAGTGGGTATTTATTGCCGATGAATGAGCTGGCCTATTTTGCGACAAAAGTCGGGCTTGAAATTCCCACCTCAATGCCGGTGATCGGTCCCGCGATCGCTGATATTGTTCGGGCCGGGGCTGAGGTAACGTCATTTACGGTCCAGAGATTTTTTGCACTTCACGTTGTCATTCTCCCGGCGATTTTCATTCCTTTCTTGATGTTTCATCTTTGGCTTGTCCAGAAACATGGCAATGCCGCTCCGCCTTCTGAAGAAATTAAACCAAAGAATGAGCGTAAGAGCATTCCATTCTTTCCTAATTTTATAATACAGGATTTAGCGATATGGTTAATTGTTTTGAACATCTTAACTTTATTAGCGGCGTTGTTTCCGTGGGAATTAGGAGAACCGGCAGATTCGCTGAAAGCCGCCCCCAAAGGCATCCATCCTGAGTGGTATTTTATGAGTTCTTTTCAGGTTCTTAAAGTTTTTGGGAAATGGTTTCCCGGTGCTGCCGGCGAAAGCATAGGTATTTCCATTTTCACCCTTGGATTGGTGTTGTGGTTTTTAGTACCGTTGTATGATCCAAATACGAAATCCGGACGGAGGGGCCGTCATGCCACGTATTTTGGATTATTTGCTTTAGCCGTCCTAATTGTCTTTACATTTTGGGGATATTTAGGGGTATAAAAAGGAGATTAGAAAATGAATTATCCATTTTGGGATGTTCCTCATATCGGCAGCGGTTGGGTGATCGGGCTCATTGCCATTTTTCACGTCATGATCTCGCAATTTGCCGTCGGTGGAGGGATGTATTTATATTTTGCCGAGCGTAAAGCACTGAAAGAAGGACGCCGTGATTGGTTAAAAGTCATTAAAGCTCATTCGCGGTTTTTTCTGATATTAACAAGTGTATTTGGTACCGTTTCTGGTGTAGGGATATGGTTCGCTATTGGACTGGCGGCGCCGGAAGCAACCAGTACGCTCATTCATAATTTTGTTTGGGGCTGGGCGATTGAATGGGTCTTTTTTATGATCGAACTAAGCACAGCCGCTGTTTATTACTACACATGGGATCGCATTCCCGATAAGCTGCATTTAAGAGTCGGGTTACTTTATGCGGTATCGTCATTATTTACCCTAATTATTATCAACGGTATTCTTACTTTTAAATTAACGCCGGGAAATGAATGGCTTACTGTTGCTGGTACAGGACAAGAATCCAATCATTTTTGGGCGGCGTTCTTTAATCCGACATATTGGCCGAGTCTGTTTTTGCGGTTTACTGTTTGTTGTTCTTTGGCTGGCGTTTGGGCACTTGTCACATGTAGCCGAATCGGTGATGAATCTTCTGATCTTAAAGCTGAACTTGTCCGTTGGAGCGCAAAGTGGTTGATGCCTTTATTTTTCACGATGCCGATTCTGCTATTTTGGTTTTTAAGTCAATTGCCTGAATCGCAACGAGGCCTGCTTGAGTTAGGGATAAGCAATATCGGCAGAGGGACTTTTACTCAGGTCACGCGCACGGTTCTTGTGATTGTCATGACATCGGTAACGATTGTAGGGGTGGTTTATTTTTTTGCGGTACGTTCACCGAAAGATTTTAGTATGACGCATGCAATCGCTGTCCTTTTATTGGCTTTTTGCGCGACATTTTCTTCAGAATATGTCCGGGAAATGATACGTAAACCCTACATCATTGTCGGCCATATGTATTCTAATGGGGTTCGAAAAAACGCCGTAGAAAAGTTTAACAAAGAGGGTTATCTTACGCATTCACTCTGGATAAGATCCAGTGGCGATGAGCATCTTGCTCAAGGTGAAGCGATGTTTCGCGGACAATGTATGTCTTGCCATACGGTGGATGCCTATCGTCCGATGAAAAAGCTTTTGGCTGGACGCGATAAGGAGTCTATCGGCAATCTTTTGAAAATGTTGCATGAAAATAAATCAGATTCACCGTACCACAAATTTATGCCGCAGCTTGTCGGCACGCCGGGAGAAATTGAGGCGTTGCGGGACTTTCTTTCAACGTTTGTACCTAAAGAAAATGAGCACGCACAAGTGCTCGGTCATTAAATGAAAAACAACGGAAAGATAAAGAGGAGAAGTAATATGCAAAGGATTAAATTTATGTTACTCGGATTATTCTTAATGACCGCTTCTTATTCCTATGCGGATCAAAACTTGTTAAACGGAATTAAAAAAGATTACTATCCTAATGGAAAATTAAAATTGGAGGCCGAGTATAAAGATGGAAAGCAAAATGGAATTCTTCGTGAGTATTATGAGAATGGTCAATTAGCATTTATTCAGACTATCCGCAATGGGAAAGTCTCTGGTATGGTCAAGGCTTATTACGAAAGCGGCAAGTTAAAGGGCGAAGTCAACTATGTCGACAGCTTGCAGGACGGCAAATGCATTGAATATTATGAAAACAGCAAAGTTAAAGAAGAAACAACTTTTATCGAAGGGCAAATTATCAACATTAAAAAGTTCGATGAGCAAGGCAACATGACTTTAAATCAGAATGATAATTTTGGCCCGGGATGTGTGTTCTATGAAGAAGTTCAAAGCTAATTTGAGTGTTTGGATTTTAGGCGGGGTATTAATTCCCATGACTGTCGTGTTGATTAGTTGTGGTTCAAATGAGAAAACATAATTATCTGAAGAACAATCCATTGAAAAAGGAAAGGAACTTTATCTTTCTTACGCTTGTGCGATCTGTCATGGGAAAAACGGCGACGGTAATGGGCTTTCCGCGAAACAATATTATCCGCCGCCGATTGATTTTCATAACCCAAAAGCTTACCATCATGGAAACACTAAAGTGGATATTCCTAATACGATTAAATTTGGCGTCCGGGAAGAAAGAAGCGGGATGCCCGCTTTTGATCACATTACAGAAAAAGAGTTAGACCAAATCAGTAGTTATCTTGAATCTTTACAAGTCAAAGAGAAAACAAAATAACATGGGAGGAAGAAATGAGTCATAGGAACAGCTTTTATTTAATCTTGGTGATCGTGGGAATGTTGTCGATAAATTTAGCTCGAGCTGAAGAATCGACGCAAAATGTCAGCATCAGTAATGCTTGGGTGCGTGCTTTGCCGCCATCGCAGAAAACCACCGCAGGACTTTTGACCATAGAAAACAAAACAGAAAAAGAGATCATTTTACAATCTGTTACTTCCACAGCGGCTGAAGTCGTTGAAATTCACAAAATGAAACATGCCGATGGCATGATGAAAATGGAAAAGGCCGACAATGTCGCTATTCCTGCCGGTGGGCTAATTGACTTTGAGTCAAGCGGTTACCATTTGATGCTGATCAATCTTATAAATCCGCTTAAAGAAGGGGATGTTGTTCCGCTTATTTTAAATTTTCAAGACGGTTCACAAATTGAGGTGAGTGCTGTCGTAAAACAAAATAATGAAAAACAGGATGAAATGGAACATATGCATCACCATCATTGAACGGAACAGGAAATATTTATGCGACTTATTGGGTACATCAAAGTTTAGTTTTGGTTCTCTTGGGGGTTTTCTTTTTCGCTGGAGGATGTGGAAACGGGGACAAGGATGAACGTTTTCGAGATTATTCCATGTTCAATCCCGGCGGAGATTTTACTCTGGTGGATCAAAGCAAGAACGCGTTTCATCTGAAAGATCACAGGGGAGAAACGGTCCTTTTATTTTTTGGTTATATTTCATGCCCTGATGTCTGCCCAACGACCCTTTCAAAATTAAGCCGTGTTTATTCATTGTGGGAGATCAACGGCAAGAAATTCTAACGATATTCGTTTCTGTTGATCCGGAGCGTGACACGCCTGAGAAAATTAAAGAGTATTTAGAATATTTTAACATTCATGCTGTCGGCTTGACTGGGACAAAGAAGGAGGTTGATTCTGTTGTTAATGCTTATAAGGCTTCCTATGAAAAAGTAGACACTGGATCGGCTTTGGGCTATTTACTTAATCATTCAGATTATCTTTACCTTATAGATTGGGAGAGGAAGGTCGCTATCTTTTCCGGCCTGATGATAAACAGAGAAAATTGTCAGCGTGATTAAGAAATTGTGATTTTTAAGGGGATCAAAGAGATTATTTGGTTGTAGTAGCATGTGTTTTAGCAATGTGGATTAGTTGCTTGACGTTCATTTAGCGTAGGATTTTGTGATCGTTGCACTTGTCGAGTTCTGTGAGAAGATTTGAAATACATTTTCTATGGTATCTAAACGGTGTCAACGATTCTTTAAAAACTTCCCTATTAAAAATTACTAAATTGTTACAAATGGCGCAACGAAGTGTAACTGGTTTGTAACTTTTGAGTCTCCTAAGTCTCCCGATTGCATGGGGTTTAGTATCGAGATGCGATACAAATTGCCCAAGACTACTCTCCCC
>JAGOSC010000117.1 GCA_018062515.1 Candidatus Omnitrophota bacterium | reverse complement strand
GTTATGAACCGCTACGGGTCCCCCGTTTCTGTCTTAATCGACCTAAACTTAAGCAGACATTCAACGTTTATATATGTGGGAATTATACCTCAATCTAATGAAAGATCAAGAACGGTTACAGATATTCAAATGAAACGTTTTATAGTATTTATTTGGCTTTTTGTACAAAAAGGTTGGTCCCTTCAACCAGTAAACTGATGGTCAAGGCAAACAGGATTAAACATGTGAAGGCAACTAAATCAAATTTGAAAATGTGATTAATCAGTAAATTATAAAGCCAAGGCTTAATAATGAGAAACAAGGAAATGGTAGCAACCAAGATCATAAATATGGCTGGAATTAAAACCATACGATAACGCATATTCTGCTTGAATAGCCATAAGCTTAATCCGAATAAAACCAAGGCAGCTAAAAGCTGATTACTAGCCCCGAATACTGTCCAGAACATTTTCCATCCGGGAATGACATTGCCCGAGGCATCTACGAATGTTTGAGTTAAAAAAATTAGAGGAAGAATCAGTGTTATCCCAGTCGCTACATAGGGACTCCATTTATTTTTCCAGCCCGTTAATTCTTCAAAAATATAACGCCCCAGACGGGTGGCTACATCCAAAGTGTCGTAAACAAATGTGGCAAAGGCCAGCAAGGCAAAATTAAAAGCAAATTCTTTACTGATTCCAAGCTGACTCAAAAATGTCGCCACACCATTGGCAAAAATTTGATTTGGGTCTTTTAACACGGCCGCTTCCTCTTTGCTCAATATGAGAAGTGTACATAGAGCAATGATTGCGACAAAGCTCTCCAAAAGCATTCCGCCATAACCAACGGCCTTGGCATCAGTTTCTTTGGTTAATTGTTTTGAAGTGGTTCCTGATGCGATGAGACAGTGAAATCCTGAACAGGCTCCGCAGGCAACAGTGATAAAAAGAATTGGAAAAAGCGGTAAGCCTTGGGGATTACTCCAACTGACAAAAGCCGGTGATTGGATGACAAATTGATGGCTGATGCTTCCAATAGCTAAACCAATAAGACTAAATCCCGCGGTTGTAATCAGGAAAAATCCTCCTAAATACCCTCGCGGCTGTAATAAATAGGAAACAGGAATAATGGCGGCAACAAAACAATAGATGATAAGGCTGATATTCCACACCGCGCGTTGACTGAATCCGCCGATCGCCGGTAGAGTCAACGGAAACAACTGGCCCAAGTAAACACACAGAAGAATAAGCGGTAATGATAAAAGGCTAATGATAGTCAAAGATGGATTAAACCGATTAATAACCCAGCCGGTTATTAATGCTACCAGTAAATAAAGCATGGATGATGAGGCAATGGCTGGTCCATGTGTCACTTCAACAAATGTACTCGCCGTTACGTCGGTAAACGCCGCAATAATATAAACCAGTGAAAACCATAAAAACAAGAGAAACAGGACAAACGCGCGATGATTCATTGTTTCGCGGATGACTTCCGCAATGGAACGTCCCTTCTGTCGTATGGAAGCAACGATGCTAACAATATCATGGACGCCGCCGATAAAAATTCCTCCCAAAATAATCCATATAAATGTTGGTAACCATCCAAACCACATTCCGGCCAAGATTGGGCCGACGATCGGTCCGGCGGCGGCGATGGCGGATAAATGCTGATTTAAGAGATAAAATGTTTTGGTGGGAACAAAATCGACATCATTTTGGAATTCATAAGCAGGTGTTTTGGTTTCTGGTCTTAATTTAAGCCATTTACTCAAACAATTTCCGTAGAAATGATAAGCCAACAGAAATAAGATGATACTCAAAAAAATAAGAAAAAGTAAAGACATTTTAGATTACCGTAGAAGTGTTCATGAAATTAAGAATAAATGTAGTACGATAGCCCGTTTAATTTGTACACTGTTTTTTAAAGTTGCACCCTTTACTTAAAAACTTTTGGAATATATTCAATAATATCTGAAGCAATAAGCCCAGTCTTTCCTTTGGCTTTGGCCGCTAAATCTCCAGCCTTTCCATGCAGATATACGCCGAATTTGGCGGCCTCAAATCCCGATAAACCTTGAGCAATGAACGCGGTGATCATGCCTGTCAGGACATCTCCCGAACCAGCAGTCGCCATTCCGACATTTCCGGTACGATTAATATAAATTTTTCCATCCGCGTCGGAAACAATGGTTCGCTGACCTTTAAGCACGATGATGCAGTGATATTTTTTGGCGAATTCCACAGTTGTTTTTACCCGTTCTTTATGATCATTTTTTATTTTCTTCCCCATCAAGCGACTCATTTCACCGGGGTGAGGCGTTAATACTTTTAAGGAGTTGGTTTTCAGTAATATTTTAGGATCATTGGCCACAATATTTAGCGCGTCGGCGTCGATAACTAATGGTAACGAACATTGTTTAATTAAACGTATAACGAATTTACTCGGCGAAGAATGGGTTGATAATCCCGGCCCTATGCCGATCACATTATATTTTGTGAAACTTTTTTTTATTTCGGCAAACGCTTTTAAAGCGATTGTCTGTTGTGAGGTTTCTGGTAAGGGTAAAGTGATGATTTCATTGGCTATTTTTTTGTGGGCGGCGATATTTAATGATTGCGGTATACCAAGAGTAACTAAACCAGCACCACTACGTAAGGCGGATAATGATGTTAAGGCAGCCGCGCCGAGCATGCGTTTGGATCCGGCGATAATGAGCGCGTGGCCAAAATCGTATTTGTGAAGCCGAGGATCACGACGTAATAATGGCGCTGGCAACCGCATAGTGTTTGGAGTGTGAAAGCGATAAATATATTTTATTGTTATGTTCGCAATTTTTTATAATCGCTTGAGGCCGGCCGTGTTCATCATTAATGATTTGTATGTCTTTCCAGCCCAGGTTCGGATTGGTACCGACGGCTTTAAAC
>JAGOSC010000021.1 GCA_018062515.1 Candidatus Omnitrophota bacterium | reverse complement strand
AAAGCATAAAAAAAGTAAAATATGGCGGATGTTTATACAGCGGTTTGAAAAAATAAAGGGGGGAGTCACGGGCCGGCGCCGCCATTTCTTCACCGGACGGAATTGTTTTTTAATCTTTTCAATCAACATTCACTTGTTTAGCCATTCGATAAAAAACAAATTCATCGATCGTATATTTGGATAAGCGTGTGGCATTGTCCCAGCGAACAAAAAAAGCAGTCACAACGAGAACGGTGAGCCAAATCGTAATCAGAGGAAGGTAAAGAAAATCTTTATTTTTCATATAAAATCACGAATATGTAGACCTAATGATTTGGAAAGTGTTATAATTAACAACTTTAAAGAATAATATTTAAGCTAACATACACCCATGGGAAATGCAATGTCAAATTCCGAAGATAACACTCTTAATTATTCTATCCGTGATCCATATAGCTCCTATGCCGCGATGGGTGAAGAAACTAGACTGAGAAAAGCCGAGAAAATCTTAAGTGTCGTTCGGTCATATGTGAAATTATCGGAATGTGACCTCTTAGATATCGGGACTGGATCGGGCCATATAATACAGATTATTTCCAGAGAATGTAAATCAGCGACGAGTGTTAATTTAACTGACGAACGGATTGTCAAAGACGGTTATACATTTCGTCAGGTTGAAGATGTTAATTTACCTTTTCCTAATGAGTCATTCCATGTCGTTATCTCTAACCAAGTCATTGAACATATTCCCCCCCAAGACATTCATCTAAAAGAAATTCATAGAGTGTTAAAAAAAGGGGGTATTGCGTATATTGCCACTCCCTCAAAATATGCACTGATCGAACCGCATTTTAAATTGCCGTTTTTATCTTGGTTGCCGCGCCCGCTAGCAAATGTCTATGTAAAGTTTTTTAGTCATAAACGATTTGATATTTATCCGTTAACATATGGACAATTAAATAGAATGTCTGAAAAAATGTTCTATATCAATGACATGTCCGTCAAAATCATCAAAAACCCGAAAGAATTTAATTTAGACGTTTTCCCACGCTTACAACCGATATTGAAATCCATGCCAACACTTCTCCTCACCTGGCTGCGTACTTTTTTCCCATCTTTTATCGTGATTCTCCAAAAGAAATAAACTCATTGAAAAGTCTAATTAATACGGCTAGAATGAAACACAAAGTTTGATTTAATCATTCGGAAGCTTACACTTATGAAGAAAAAATCGAATATCATAGGAGCCATCTTCTGCGGAAGAGAAGGCCAAAAGGCAGAAAAATCAGAACGTTCATTAGCCCATAACCGTATCCTGATGGAAGAGATTTTAAATACATTGGCACCTTTCTGCAAAGAAGTTGTTTTGGTCGGTCAAGTCAAACAGATTCCAGATCATTTCAGCCACTTAAAAATCGTACCGAATAATTACGATCATTGCGGTCATTTAGGAAATATCGAAGCTTTACTCAACTCCGATTTAGCTCCTGAGTACCTCACCGCGCCGAGTGACTTACATAATCCAGATCCAAAAATTTTTAAACTCCTTATGAGCCACGAAGGACAATCCCCTGTGATTGTCAGTTACAAAAATAAAACGCACCCTTTAATCGGTTTATATCCAGCGTCGCTCAAGGCCATAGCCACCCAACATATCGCCTATAACAACTTATCTATGGATAATTTTCTTGCAACTTGCCAAGCCGAATGCATCGATATCACCAACATCTTGGGCAAGGATTTGATGAATGTTAAATCAGAAGAACATAAAATTAAAAAATAATTCTTACGCAGGATTCGGTCTATTTTTCTTGTTAATCGCGTGCTCGGGATGCTCAACTGTTTTGAGTTACGAAAGCATCATCCAAAAAGCAGATTCCGTAGACATTTCAAAGGGCATAAGCGAAGACGACGCTGTCCTGATTGCTCAAAAACATATTATCCTCCATGGGCTAGATCAAAATGTTTCCGTGCGTCAGATCGGAGCAGCCAAGCTTATGGAGGACAAAAACTTCTGGTTAATCACCTTTAATAAAACGATCGATAATAAAGTCGGCGATCGTCGTCATGAAATTCCTCAGGAAATTATCATCCAAGTTAACCGTACAACCGGAAAAAGCGTCCTGTTTTCAAAATAATGTCTACTTTTTCCGTCGATGACAATTGGCGGATAAATTTAATGTCGTCATGGCTGAAATTAGAAATCAACGGATCGTCAGTTCAATATTTTACATCACTCTGGGTTTCCTGATCGCCATGGGCGGGGCTTCCGCCACCAATAAAAAGTTATACCGTCGATCGCACGGGATCATAACCTACGCAACGGTTTTAGGTAAAGCTAAAAGCGTACCTCTGCCGAACTCCTCCGGGACAAGAAAAAATAATACCCAGGAAATCTATATTTTGAAACTTCAATTTTTTGACGATCAGTATCAAGAACATATTGCTCACGCTGATACCATTTACAAAACCTGGGAAAAAATCGCTGAAAATGATGTAATACAGATCCTTTATGATCCGCAAAATCCCGATGAGAATATTATTGTTGTTCATCAGAGCCGGATTATATCGATAAACATAGAAATTATATTTATGCTCATCGGCATTTTAATGGTTTACTTTGGCTTGAAAAGACTTTACAAGGAAGATATACTTTGGATCCAAAAAAAAGCCATCGGCGTCTAAATATTTTTTCATCACAATTTTTAAGAATATAATGTTTCCCACCGGAAAAAAGTTTACAATAAATATATGTTTTACGTCGCATTAACCTTCAGAAAGGCAAAATCATGAAATTCCTCTTCATTTCTTACGACGCTCTCATTAATGATATCGCTTGGCATGTCCGGCAAGAAGGCCATGAGGTCAAATATTTTATTAAAAACAAAGATGTCCGCGATATTGCCGACGGCTTTGTCGAAAAAACAGACAATTGGCGAAATGACGTCGATTGGGCGGATATCATTATTTTTGATGATGTCCTTGGTCACGGAACATTGGCTCAAGAAATGCGTAAAAAAGGCAAGCTGGTCGTCGGTGGAACCGAATATACCGATCGCTTGGAAGATGACCGCACATTCGGTCAAGAGGAACTCAAGAAAGCCGGAGTCAATATTATTCCCTACGTCGAGTTCACATCATTTGATGAAGCCATTGCCTACGTAAAACAAAACCCGAGCCGCTACGTGATTAAACCAAGCGGAGAAGCGCAGAACATTAAACGATTATTATTCGTCGGAGAACAAGAAGACGGCCAAGACGTTATTCAAGTTCTTGAAGGATATAAAAAGGCCTGGTCAACATACATTAAGGTATTCCAACTTCAAAAACGTGTTACCGGCGTTGAAATTGCCGTAGGCGCTTTCTTTAACGGCGAACAATTTATCCTACCGATTAATATCAATTTCGAACATAAAAAACTTTTCCCGGGTAATATCGGACCATCGACGGGAGAAATGGGAACAACGATGTACTGGAGCGGGGAAAATAAAATTTTTAACGCGACATTAAAAAAAATCGAACCCAAACTGCGGGAAGAAGGTTATGTCGGTTACATCGACATTAACTGTATTGTCAATGCGAATGGAATTTATCCGCTCGAATTTACTGCCCGCTTCGGTTATCCAACGATCAGCATACAGCAGGAAGGCATTAACATGCCGATTAGTGAATTCTTTCATGGTTTGGTTACCAAAAGCATGACTAACTTTAAAACGAAAAACGGATTTCAGATTGGCGTACGGATTATTGTACCGCCGTATCCATTCAATGATGAGCAGACTTTTAAAAATCATTCTAAAGATTCGGTCATTTTCTTCAAGAAACCAAATTTGGAAGGTATTCATATTGGGGACGTAAAATTAGTCGAAGATCAATGGTTAGTCGCTGGAAACACCGGTGTCGTCCTCGTGGTGTGCGGTATTGGACCGACCATGAAACAGGCCCAGCATCAAGTGTACAGCCGTGTCAGCAATATCATGATTCCAAGTATGTATTACCGCACGGATATTGGCGATCGCTGGTACGAAGACAGTGACAAACTCCACACCTGGGGCTATTTAAGGGAAGTTTAGCGCGGGGAGGTATTTTTTTTCCATATGGTATACTTTAAACATCTGCAATCAGTCCGATCAAATCCATGATCACCGCCACCGATAGGCAGATTTTAATAACGCCGGGTATTGCGCCCAGCTAATATTCTCAAAAACGTTTTTACGCGAAAAGGAGCGGGAAACAATGCAAGAAGATGAAGAAATCCGACGGTTGAAGAAGCTTCATAAAGATACTAAAGACAAAGAGCATTTTGAAAGTGATTTTGATGACCTTCCGCTAAAAGCCAAGCCGTTAAAGAAAAAGAAAAAAGTTAACAAAGAATTTTATGACGAAGACGAAGAATAAATAGATAATACAAAATCAAATTTCATAAAGGCCCAGGAGTTTTTCTGGGTCTTTTTTTATTTATTTGACATTTCTAGAATAATTTGTTATATTTACAAATATATTTGATTATTAGTGATATTTTTTCGTCAAAACCCCCACTTATTTCACTAACTTATACCGAGATCCTTACTTTTTCCTGCCCACATCTCAAACAAAAAAAACTCTAAATAGTTTTTCCCGCACCTAATCATCAACAGGGGAAAATATGAAAAAAAATTCTTTAGGCATTTTTTTAACAATCGTTACGATGGTAACCATTTGTTTAACCGAGCTATTTCCAAAATTGGCCGTTGGAAATCAAACGCGTGGCGGCTTGGAAGACATTCAAATCGATCCGCATTCCGGAAGCGCGTCCTACTCAATACCTATTGCCGTCACACCCGGACGTGGTGGAATTCAGCCTAATATTGTTTTGACCTACAACTCAAACAACAATAACGACATTCTAGGTTTAGGCTGGACATTAGAATTTGGCTCTATTGTCCGCTCCTCAAGAAACGGAATACCAAAATTTGATTCTAGTGATATTTTTGTCCTTAATCAAAATGGATCAACTCAGGAATTGATGGAGGATAATACTATTCCAAATCGGTTTCACCCAAAAATTGAAAATGCTTTTCTTAAGATTGAACGATTAACCAGTTCCTGGCAAGTCACCGACCGCTCCGGCATTAAATACATATTTGGAGAAAGCGCCACGGACAGAGAAGAAGCCAATGGACATGTGATTAGATGGTGTTTAAATAAAGTAGAAGACATTCATGGAAATTACATGGAATTACACTACTCAAAAAACATGAATAAGATCTATCCAACTGAAATCAAATATACAGGAAATTCACAAACATCATTATCACCGTACGCTCGTGTTGTTTTTGAATATGATGAAAATATCCGCACGGATGTACAAATTTCTTATGTGATGGGAATCAAACTTACGACAGCCTGGCGGCTAAACAAAATAAAAGTTTACGCCAATGATAACTCCACTGAACGCCTGCAAAGACAGTATGCCATGACGTATGCACAAAGCCCGGTGACCGGACGTTCAATACTCAAATCCGTCGAGCAATTTGGTTCTGATGGCACATCTTCGCTTCCGAAAGCCACATTTACATATGAAGACAATACTGGCATTGCGGAACCGTTTTCTCCTAAAGTCACCATCAACAGTAATCAAGTTGTTGGAAATAATTTATGGAACATTCGTACGAATGGAAACGATTTTTTTAATTCAAATAATTACATCCTTTACCCGCGCACCGGATTACCGGAAGAAAGTAACACAGGTATTTTTTCGAATGGCGACGAAGTTGCCTGGGGGCCAACCATGACGTCGTCCAGTGGGTCATACCAAAATATCTTTTGGACCTTCGACAGTACCGGTAAACTTAATGATATTCATTTTACAACGCAAGACCGGCAAGTTTACGCGTATACATATCTATATTTGAATCAACAAAAAACACTTTGGTTTCAGTATCAGGAAGCCCATTCGACGTCGAGCGTTTTTATCGACGGGGCTTTGTTTCTGACGATCGGCGGAGGGGGGAACGGGGTTATAAAAAATATCACACTCGACCCTGGATATCATCTGCTAGAAATTACCACCTATAATCAAAACCGGCATTCAGATTATTTTCGTTTAAACGGTAATTATAATACATTATCAACGTTTATTAATTCAACGCCGCTGCTTAATCCTCAAATGGCGGCTGACTTTAACGGTGACGGATTTATTGATATAGCATCATATACTGTGACAACAGGAAAATTTAATGTCGCGCTTTCCAGCGGCGGAGGATTTCAAACTTCAAATGAATGGTTTACCGGGATAACATCCGGGGAACAAGTATTGTTAGGCGATTTTAACCGTGACGGACGTTCGGATATGGCCCTATTTAAAAGGGCAACCGGTGAATGGCGTTTTGCGTATTCAAACGGTACAGGATTTGTCAATCAAGGTATTTTAAAAACAAATTTCGGGACTAATGAAGATGGTGTGGCCGCGGATATGGATGGCGACGGTTACGCCGATATTTTTACCTTTTATAAATCCGCCGGGCAGTGGAAAACGCGCGTCGCGCTTAATGACGGTCAAAATCACTTTGTTAATGCATCGCAAATGACGTTCACAATCGGCGATGAAACCGAAAAACCGGTGATCGGAAACTTTAATGGTGATGGATTAATTGATTTCGGGACATTTAAAAAATCCACTGGTAACTGGACTTTAAAGCTGAACACCGGAGACATTACGGATCCTTTTAATACACTCGCGGTAATTACAAATTTTGGCGCGAATAAAGAAACAGTCATGGCTGATTTTAATTATGACGGATTAACCGATCTTGGATACTATGAACCCACTACCGGTAAAGTTCACTGTAAAGTATCATCGGGAGCAGGTTTTGGAAATCCTTTCCAAATGCCGTTCACATTTGCTCTCGATTCGGCCGTTACTCAGGTACAAGCGCAGGATTATAACGGCGATGGCATGGCCGATTGGGTGGCATCGGATGAAACTGGTCATATTGAAATATTTTATTCACAGACAAAAATACCTGACTTATTAAAAAGTATTGATAACGGAGTCGGGGCGCAAACGGAAATCAATTATAATTCATCCGCCTATGAAGTAGGCTCGGCTCTTCCTTTTGTGGTTCCAATTGTCAAATCAACCACCACCCATGTCCTCAATGAATCGTATACGACGCGTTATGTATACGAAGGAGGCCTTTGGGACGGAGCGGAAAGGGAATTTCGCGGATTTCGTGTGGTCAATACATTTGATCCGGACAACAACTATACAGTGACACATTTTCACCAGGACAGTATTTATAAAGGAATTCCCTATGCGCAACTCATCTATGATGCGCAAGGAAAACTATTTTCTAAGTCAAACACGCAAAACGGCAGCCAAATATTACCCGGCGGGGAAACATTTGTTTATACATTCAGGAAAGACAATTTTGTTTATGATGGTGATTCAACCGGACGCAGAACAGCCGAATATTATTATTATGACGAAAACCCTCAATATGGAAACATAACCCGCGTTGAACAATTAGGTGAAGTGGATTTAATTGACGATACGTTAGACATAGGAAATGACAAAAGATCGTCGGAAACCGAATATATAAAAAATACCTCCGCCGGGAATTGGCTTTTAGGAATTCCAAATCTCGTCGTGACCAAAGACAATAATGGAAATATCGTGCGGCAGTCATGGTTTTATTATGACGGGCACGCGTCGAATACCGCCACACCAACCAAAGGATTATTAACCAAAAAAGAAGAATGGGGCGGAAGCGATCCGCAAGATATTAATCCCGTCGTGTCTTATCATTACGATGATTACGGCAATCTTTTATCTACAACTGATCCTTTGAATCATACAACCGAAATTACTTACGATCCTCTTTTAAAACTTTTTCCTATATCAACTAAAAACGTGCTCGATCACGTCGTGACGAATAAATATTACGGAGTAAATGGCGAACCTATGGACGATGGTCAAGGCTTCCGTGGATTATGGGGACAATTAAAATCAACAACAGATCCGAATAATAAGGAAGGTTCACGTACGCATGATGTTTTTGGGCGAGTGATTAAAACAATTTCACCTTTAGATACAATCGATTTTCCGACTTCAGAATCGAGCATTCAATTTATGCCGACGTATGTTTACACCGTAGGAAAACAACGTGTTCAACACGGCGAAAACCAAATGATTACAGCAGTAAGTTTTTCCGACGGGCTGGGACGCTCTATTCAATCCAAATCACCATCATTTTTGGCCGGTCAATACACGGTCAGTGGCCAAACCGAATATAATTCACGTGGCTTGCCGATAAAAAAATATCTTCCGTATTTTACAACGAACTCAATGAATTCAATAAACCCCATAGACCCTACAAAGCCATATACATCAACGGAATATGACGCAATGGGACGGGTTAAAAAGTCGATTAATCACGACGGGACATACACGTCAATCATTTACGACGATTGGAAGGCAATTACTTTTGACGAAAACGGCCATAAACATGAGTCAAATTTTGATGCCTATGGACGATTAATCGAAAAAAGAGAATACACCGGTGCTGATGGACGAAGTCCTGATTATCCATTAACGACATATACATTGTATGCCACAACCAAATACGAATATGACTCTGAAGGTAATCTAATCAAGACCATTGATGCTCAAAACAATCAAACGATCATCGCATACGATAAATTAGGCCGTAAAATTTCTATGGATGATCCGGATATGGGACATTGGGAATATAAATATGATCTCAACGGGAATCTCATCGAGCAAAAAGATGCGAACCTAAAGAAAATATTTTTTACTTATGATTCGCTGAACCGTCTGACACGAAAATATGACAATAGCGCTTTGAACGTTCAATATACGTATGACAGTATTGATGATTTGAATTCAAAAGGACGATTGACCGACGCTGGTTACATCGGCGGGAATGCGGAATTTAAATATGATACTGTCGGTCGTGAAATTGAATCGATTAAAGAAATCAATGGCATGTCTTATGATATTAAACGAGGTTATAACGCTTTAAACAATATATTGGAGATTCGATACCCGGATGCTCAAAAAGTATTTTATGAATACAATGACGCCGGGCAGATTAAATCGATCAGTAATGATTCAACCTTGTTTGATATGCAGCCTCGAATTTTTAAAGAACAGTCCATGATGCAAACAATAGGGGATCAGTCTTTTTATCGACCAGATGTAATAAATAATAATATGCTCACAAAAATTCTGGATGTATTTGAACATTACATTCTCGGAGTTAACCCGGCATATGCGACTGATTTTACTCTAGACGCTGATTGCGTCGGCGCGTGGAAGTTTAACGAAACTTCCGGAAGTACAGCGACGGATTTGTGCACCGTAAACGGCGGTCAAAATGGAACTTTGCATACAAACGTCGTCAAGACAGGCACACACTATTCATTTAATGGTGATGGGGGGCATGTTAATTTTGGGGATGTAACATTTTTAGACGGTGAAAGTGAAATGAGTTTTTGTTTAGACGCAAAAATGGCACCGGGAACATTGGGAAACGGATACATGAGTTTGTTTAGAAAAGATGGTTCTTGGACGCCGATGCAGTGGAATGGAATTACTCACTATTGGCAGGCGGTTATGTGGACAACACAGATCAATTCGCAAGGGCTCAGTTTATGGGCTCCAGACGACGGCAAATGGCATTCATATTGCTATACCTATGATACCATCTCGACGCAGCGTAAAGCTTTTCGCGATGGGGTGCAGTTCGGATCTACACTTTTAGATCCCGGAAGTTTGCAGAATTCAATCAATAATTTCTATATTGGAGGAAATGCGACCGTTGAGAGTTTTAAAGGTGATGTTCGTAATGTGATCATATTCACGCGGATATTAACTACAACACAGATAGCGGAACTTTATAAAAAAGGTTTGCAAGGCATAGGCTCGTCGGATAATCAATACCCGAGTGTTTATGCCGGTCCGGACCAGGTGATTATTCTTCCAGAAACTGCTCAATTGAATGGGCAAGTAAGCGATGACGGCCTTCCGGTTCCAGCTCATTTGACAAAAACGTGGAGTAAAGTAAGCGGGCCTGGCACTGTTACGTTCAGTGAAACAAATCCAATGCCCACTGATGTAAGAGCTGCTCGCAGCAAACAATTGAATACGGGCGCTCATTTTTCAGAAGCCGGAACATATGTACTCCGATTAACAGTTTCCGACGGTGAATTAATCAATTCCGATGATTTAACAATCACCGTTGAGGATACGCCGACCGTTGGTGAACCAACAGTGTTCATCAATGATATTGAATACAATGCCGCGGGTCAAATCACCAAGTTTACTTACGGAAATGGTGTTATCACTCAAAATTTTTATAATGCAATGTTTCGCCTTACACGGATTTATACAGTGAATGCCCAAGGCACTGTGTTACAAGATTTGTCTTATACATATGACAGCACCGGTAATATTAAGAGTATTTCCGACGCTGTGAACAGTTCTGATCAAACATTTAAATATGATCACTTGAATCGTTTGACACAGGCGATTGCTCCGGAAAGTTATGGAACAAAAAACTATTCATACGATTCAATCGGGAATATAATGCAAAAAGATAATCGGACATATACATATGGCGACGGGCCGGCTGGTCCGCATGCGGTGACACGTACGCAAGGGGTGGGAGAATTAACCCATACGTACACTTACGACGCCAATGGCAACATGCTCACCAAACAAGAGCAGAATGGTTCTTTGACAGAATATTATTACGACGTCGAGAATCGTCTTTTAGATGTTAAAAAAGACGCGGCGATTGTCTCGGAATTTAAGTATGATGGCGATGGCGGCCGTACGCGAAAATTAACAGTGTCGGAGAATATCCGTTTTGTCGGGTCATTGTATGAAGAAACGAATAATCGCGCGAGCAGTTATATTTTCTTAGGGAATATGCGCATTGCGCAAATCAATGACGGGAAAATATTTTATTATCACACCGACCATCTGGGGGGAACGAATGTATTGACGGATAAGCAAGGCGTTAAGAAACAAGTTTTGGAATATGAGCCATACGGAAAAATCGTCCGCGATGAAAAATTCGGGATGACCGACGAACAAGACGCGTGGTATCACTTCACCAGTCAGTATCACGACGAGGAAAGTGAATTATATTTCTATAATGCGAGATATTATGATCCGGAATTAGGTAGATTTATCACGGCGGATGACATAGTACAGGACCCAACTAACCCGGTTACCTTAAATCGCTATCAATACGTAGGAAATAATCCCGTTAATAATATTGATCCATCAGGACGAAGTTGGAAAAGTTTTTGGAAAAAATTTGGCGACTTTTTTAGTCCATTTGGTCGAGCTATTGTTACTGGAGATTGGGCTAATTTGGGCTGGCAGTTGTTAAATGTTATTACAATCGCTGTTGCGCCAGGGCCGCTTAAGTTTGCAGCAGGATTGTCCTATGCTTCTAGAGCAACTTCGCATATTGGAGGAACGACGGCGATGGAGATAAGTCGTGGTTTGGGATACGCAGGTCTAGCTGTATCCGCAGGATATGTTGCTTGGAATGTTGGAATTGGAATTCAAAACTGGATACATGAACCTAATGCGGGGTTAATTCTTCCTGATGGAAGTGCAGGAACGGCTGCTGACTTAGATCAGTATGGTGAAGTTTTAATTCCTGGGGTAAATACAGGCGGGGGAGTGTCCCTAGAAAAAGCACGATTATTGAATTTGCCCGTTTTCAACAATCCGGCGCATGGAGTTATAGCTGACTTTACTGAATCTTTTTTACAAAAAATTACAGGAACGGGATCTGTAGACCGTCAATTCGCTGCGCTCTTATCTCAAACAACAAAACCAATCCATATTATTGCGCATAGCCAAGGGACCATAATTGCCGCCAATGCGCTTACACAAATTGGATTGCAGGGACATGGCCTGGCTTCGGGGTCTCAAGTATCCTTTATGGCAGCAGCGATTAGTCAGCCGCGAGCAATCATTTCTGCGGCTTTGGGGGGAGCAAAAAGTCTTTATCAAACAAGAGCATTTGACCCTATTAATATATTAGGCCCAAATTTAAATCCTATAAGAGATGTGACAGGATTAATCGGCGGAGTTACGCAAGGGGCCAAACAACACTCAATGACTTTATATGGCATTTGAAGGAAATTCAATGATTAAAAATTATCTTATCTTGCTATCTTTAGTACTTGTATTAAACGGATGCAGTTTAATGAATACTTTTCGAACGTCTTCTGCTGATGAGTTAGATCAATCTGTTCAAAGCGCTCAACAGAATTATGAAGGGTATCAAGATTGGCGAATATACGAAGAAGAAAAGATTGAATATTTAGTTGGAAAGACTAAAACTGAAATTGTGTCTCAATATGGCAATCCTCAAGGTAAACGATTTAACCGTAAATATTATTATAAAGGTGAAAGTTCGATAGCTGAAGAAGAGTGGATTTTTAACGAAAGCGATTCAGAATCCAAATATAAAATATCTTTCTTTTTTAAAGCTGATCAGGTTGCGGCTCTAGCAATTTATTAAATTACTGAAAAAAAGAAGTTCACTAATAAAAAATAGGGGACAAATCGCTATGCATACTAAAAACATGAAGAATATTCGTTTAAGTGTTTTCATAATATTATCGATAACTCTCTTTGGATGCGTCGCTAGCTCAGAAAATTTAAATAGAATGGCTCAGAACAGCCTAATGGTAAGGAAAGAATTGAATCTACAGTCAGACGCCCTTGATTCGCAGTTTATCGGTGTCGACCGAGATACAATTATTATTTAGAAAATTGGGGACAGACCCCAATTATTCCAATTATTTAAACGTGTCGTTATCGAAAAGAAAAAATAGGGATCTGTCCCTAATTTTTTTGGCCCCTATGCAAAACAAGCAGCAAATTATTTGAATGTTGCGGAAGGAAAGTTCATTTTAGCGCACAGTGAAGGAACTTTAAATTTAGGTGCAGGAATTAAATTAGTTGCAGCAAGTGGAATGAAGTTTCAAAATTTAGAAATAAAATGGATTGGTTCTGTAATATCTAGATCTACAGCTGCAGCTTTATCAAATTCAATTCATGCCCAATCCCAGTATTATCTTAATTTAGGTGATCCAGTGGGTATATTTACAACAGTTAACCCAATAAAGACCAGCGTTTATGGCACCTTGGGCATATCAACAATGACTCATTTTCATAGAACAAATAGTTACGTTCATTAATCTAATTGGAAGTTACTTAATGAAAAAAATATTTTTAATAATTTTAATTTTGACAGTAATTAGCGGATGTACCTGGTTGAATATTCTTGCTCCAATACCGTCCCCCGAAGACGTTCAAAAAGCTAAAAATTTTGTTGGAGAAAAACGTAACACTGCAAGAGTTTATATGGGGAAATCAAAAAATGAGGTCAGACAAGATTGGGGTAAGCCAGACTTTGAAGAAATTAATGCCGCATACTGTGAAAATCCTGATTTAGGGTGTAGTTGTCCAAATCTTGTCTGTCAACCCGGCATTAATTATCATGAAGAACGATGGAGGTATACTGAAAAAGACAAAGAAGGATTTGGAAAATGGACGTATTATAGTGTCGATTTTATTTTTAAAAATGGACTTGTAATTGAAACAAAATAAATAGTGAATAGGAGAACGGACCAGGTTGTTCTAATGAATAACCAAGTACGAGTCCCTGGGATTTTTCAATAGGAGAAAAAAATGTTCAAACAACGCTGGTGGCGATATGCATTACTCATTTGTATGTTTATTGGTACATTTATCCAATATCAACACCGTGCGCCCAGACGCCAATATAGTGACTTTCACTATCCCTACATGACTGGCAAACTACTTTTGGCCGGTGAAAAAATTTATTCCTTTGATACAGGATTTTCCTATTTTAAATATCCGCCTTTTTATGCCAATTTAATGACCCCGCTTTCGGTGATGCCGGAACGGATCGCTGCCAGTTTTTGGTATATATTAAATTTTCTTTTTTTCATGATTTTATTTTCAACATCTCGTCGGATTTTCGCCGAAAATAAAGATGAGGAGTCGTTTTGGCTGTATTCGATTACCTATTTGGTCATGGTACGCTTTATGGCGCAGAATCTGCATGAAGGCCAAGCCAATGTCTTTATGCTGACGCTGTTGACGGCCGGTCTTTATTATTACTTAAATCATAAGTCCACTAAAAGTGCTTTTTTTATTGCTTTTTCCGTCATGACCAAGTACATGCCGGTATTCTTTTTACCATATTTTTTGTTGTTAGGAAATTTTAAATTATTGTTGTTGATCGGGATATTTATTATTTTGTTTAATTTTTTTCCAGTGTTGAGTTTTGGCTGGCATAAAACGCTGGTATTACTCAAAGAGCAGTTTGATTTTCTCTTTGTGAGTTCGCTTGACCCGTGGTCGGTTTATTGTTCACCCAATCAATCGTTATTGGGCGCGCTCAGCCGGTTTTTTTGGGATAAAAGTGAGTATCATGTACACATTATGCGATTAGACCGTCCGGTAGTGTGGACGATGTTTTTTATTATCGCCGGAATTTTATATACGCTGGCGGTCTGGCCGTCTTATTCAAAAAAATCGGGCGATGTTAGTACTCCAAAGGCCCGCTGGGGAATCAGTTTAGATTGGGCATTGCTTTCGATCTGCATGGCATTATGTAATCCCAATGCCTGGAAAAATTTTTTTATCTGTTTATTATTTCCCTATATGATGGTTATTTATCATTTGCTAAAAGTAAAATTTAAAGACTGGCCGATTTTTACTTTGTTTATGGTGTCATTTGCGTTAAATTCATGGACCAGCGAAATGACCGCTGAATGGTTTGCCGGTGAATCTTTTGAAGTGTTATCATGCATTACATTCGGCTCATTGGCATTATTCGCAGCAGTTTTCATTTTGAAAATTCGCCACCTCAGAGAACAAAAGAGAACGCACCAAGTCACTAACGAGACAGATCGAACTAATAATTAGAGTATAGTTGGTGTTTAAAAATAAATCGGAGAAAACTTTGGAAAAAAATAATTTCATCCAGCTCAAACCATTCCACGCTTGGAACACCGCAAAAATATTAAATAAAATTTATAGTTTTTTTATTGTCGCCTTTTTAACCGTTATAACGGGTTGCGCGACCATGTCAGAACAAGATAAATTTATCTTAAATAATCTTCAAGAGTCGGGCATTACCGGAAAAATTCAAAGCAACTGGTGGACGGGAAGCGTGGATATTTTCGATGTCAAAAGAGGTTTTAATTTTGATGACGAAAAAGTCAATTGGTACGGGGTTATATATGCCGCAAATTTATTTAATACTTATTCGGCGCATTGGATAAGCCCCGACGGAAAAATTGCATTAAAAACAAAATGTGTTAATCCGGGGCTCAACAAATATTACGCAACAATGCCGATTAAAGGATTTGTTGATCCGAAGCAGCAGGGGGAATGGCAGGTCAAAATTCTGGATAAGAATTCCAGGGTTATTGATACGCAGATGTTTTATATCGGCATGAATAATGACGGTGAATTGGCCTGGAGTGACACAACCTATGACATTTCCGACGCCGCAGCTGTCAAATTACTTGAAGATGTTTCTATCGAATACACCAAAGGATATGTGGCACACACAAAGGTGAGAAAAAAGATTAAAATCCTCAAAGAAGACGGCAAAAAATGGGCGGAGGTGGTGATTCCCGTCATAAACGGCCTTGAAAATCTATCCATTAATTACGCGCATACAATCTTGCCCGACGGTAAAATCGTTCCGGCTGAACAAGGCGGGTTTACGATGGTATTTGAAAATTATCCATCGTATATTGCCCGGCAGGTTTATTTAATCGCGATGAAAGGGGTGGAAATCGGAGCGACCATTGAATATGAATATGAAAAAATTGAAATGATGCCTTCCGTGGAGGGTATGCTTTTTGAAGGCATTACTTTTTCCGACGAGATCCCAGTTGTGAAATATCAGTTTCAACTGACAGTCCCGCAGGAATTCAAAATACAATTCAAGAATTATAACCATAATCGAGAGCCCAAAGAAAATGTGGGAGATGATTTAATCACTAAAGTGTTCAAATGGTCCGGTGAAAACATTAAACCCATGCGCCTGGAATTATATATGCCACCGTATAAAAAAATCGGAGAATTGACTTTGATCAGTTCGGTCAATAATTGGGAAGACATCCGTGTCTGGTGGAATAATTTGATTGAAAAAAACATAAAATCGTCCGATGAAATCAAAAATAAAGTCGCGGAATTAACCGCTGGCCTCGACAATGATAACGACAAAGTCAGTGCTATATATGAGTATGTACAACAAAACATCCGTTATGCCGGTTTCACCTTCGGTTTATCATCCTATGTCCCGAACAATTCCGAATCGGTGTTTCAGAGTAAATATGGTGATTGTAAAGACAAAACAGTACTTTTAATTACTATGCTCCGGGAGGCTGGGTTTGAAAGCTACTCGGCATTGACTCCGACGAGGTTTTCAGGGATTCCAGACCTGGAATTTCCTTCAATGCAGCAGTTTTATCATGTCATAGCAGCTGTCAAAATGAATGAACACTGGAAATTTCTTGATCCGACAGCTGAGAATTTCAGTTTTGATGACATGATTTATACCAATGAGGGAAGTCATGTTTACGTGGTTAAAAACGATTACGGAAAGTTTGAGGAAATACCGTACTCCAGTGTGCAGTCAAACAGGATTAACACAAAAATTATCCTTAACGTTAATGAAGATTTAACGGTAGACGGCTCCTTGCGAATCAATTGGAATGGCCAAAACAATGGTCTGACAAGAACGGTATTAAAATTAACTGAAAAAGACCAAAGAGACCAGTATCTCCGTCAAATTATCCAAAATATTTATCCATACGCGCGCATCAAAAATATGAAGGTGATCAACGAAAATGACAAGAACAAACCGCTCGCACTGGAAGCCGAATTTCAATTAAATGACATCATAACCCAGGCGGATGATGTTTTAGTTCTTAAATCATTTGGCGATATGGGAAGTATTGTTCCGGTTTATCTTATGGAAGATATTCGAATATACCCGATTCACCTCGAGTATCGAAACACCACTGAATTAGAAATTGATATTCATCTTCCGAAAAATGTCAAAGTGCACAAACTGCCCGAAGATTTTTCATTCGAATCCGTTTTTCTGCAGAGCAAGATCGCCTACACTCAAAGTGACCGCGGCATCATTCAGAAACAATTTATAAAAGAAATTAACCACAAAATACCGGCGGAAGATTTTAAAAAGCTTAAATCAGATTGGGAAAAAGTCGCGCAAGCGCATAGAAAAAACATATTGATTAAACAATCCAAATAGACTTGTTTTCCATAAAACCAAAATTTCCCGTGGAAAGGACAGCTAGAATTCCGGGAAGTAATTTTGGAAAGATATGACGGAGCATTTATAATCTTGACCACATATAAAAAAAATAATCAGTTTTATCGTTTTGTAACGAAATTTTTAGTTGTTTTGATAAGTATGAATATTTTTACGGCCTCGGCATACTGTTGGCCCCGTTTTCTTTTTGAACGAAAAGTTGAAAGCGACGACAAAATCTTATGTTTGACATTTGATGATGGACCAAATAATGGGGTAACCGAAGAAGTTTTAGATGTTTTAGAAAAACATCAAGTAAAAGCAACATTCTTTGTAATAGGGAAAAATGTAGAACGATATCCAAGAATAGCCAAGCGAATTTTAGATGAAGGTCACGAAATCGGAAATCATTCCTATTCAACCGGTCATTTTTTAGCGTTTCAATCATCAAAAACTGTAAAGAAAAATCTCGTTCAAACCAACCAAGTTATATTTAAACATACAAATTACACACCTAAATATTTTCGCCCACCAAATGGATTAATGACGGATAGAATTGATAAAGTTGCAACTGAGCTTAATTTATTGCCTGTTGGTGTGAATATATTTATTTTTGATAATATCAAAAATAATGCCAGAAAAATTGCTGAACAAATTTTAAGCCAAATAAAAGATGGACCTTTAATTATTGTTCTTCATGATGGATTTGGTACAAGGAAGGATTCCTCTCGAAAAGTTGTAGCTGAGGCTTTGAATATTATTATCCCGAGAGCAAAAGAAGACGGTTATAACTTTTCATTGCTCGATGGGTGTGTTGATGGGAAATAAATAGTATCCATTTCTCATAACCATAGAATTCCCAGGACACATACCGAATTATTTTAAAAAATACTGAGACACTACGAATAATTAAGTATGAATAAAGAATATAAAATTAATATCTTTAGAGCAGGATATGTCCTTTCATTAATTTTTTCGCCAACTTTTCTTGCCTTAACTCTCTATGGATTATACATGGTATTAACATATTCAGGTTATTGGGTTTTTTCTGCCTTTTGTTTCTTTTTTCTTTTGATGGCAATAGGGCTTAATTACTTTGTATTCTTTGTGTTTAATAAATTAAGCATATTTCTTTGTAACAATGAAGTAACATTTAAGATGCCTCATTTTAAAAAAGTATTTAAAATGGAAGATATATACGATATACGAAGGGATTACTTTAATGGGATAATTAGCTACAACATTTATTATAAAGATAAAAATGAGAAAAAAAGTCGTGTAACCTTCACACAAGATATTTGTGATTCTGAAGAGTTGATTAAGTATTTTCAAAAAATGTCCGGAATAAAAATGAAAAATTATGGTGATTTGACAATTAAAGACGCCGATAGTAAACCGCTAGTTCTTTTTAAGAAATCCTATAATCTTATTTTAACAGCATTGATAATTTTTCTTTTCTTTATGTGGCCAATTATTCAGTCTGCCAAGAATCGTAAAAAAGCCATTAAACTTCAAGAAATAAAGAAAAAGGAGATAAAAGATGAAAAAGATAAGAATGAAAGAAAATAAGAAAGAATAATGGTGTCGTAATAGAATTACTGGAACACTCAGCGAATTATTTTTAAGGAGTAACTAAATGAAAACCGTATTTTTATTATTCTTAGTTGTCGTTTTAATGTCTGGATGTGTGACAGCAAAATGGGAACGAGCCCATGCACAAAATATGTATGACAAAAAACGTTATGATTATTCATTATGTTCAAATGGTGGCGGAAAACTCCTTATTCAAACACGGCCTCCCTCGGAACAATGGATGATTGATTCTTATCGTATTACGATTATTGGCGTTACCGAGTACATTGTATCAAAACATAGTGATACTTTTATTCAATTGTGTCCAGGTAACTACGATATTGAAATCGGTGCCACTACAGGGAAAAATAATACCGGATCATTTCGAAGAAAATGGAAATTTAACGTCGACATTATAGACGATGATGTAATTACTTACGAATATGAAGGCCCTTACTGGATGTGGAGTAAAGGTAAATTAAAGAAAAAATAGACGAAATAGGGGTTTTCTTACATTCAAGTTTCTAACGCAACAGTTTTTGTAAAAGCCTCAGGATCGAGAACGGTGCCAAGCTCTCTGTCCCGTTCCCCCTTTATAATTCGCAAAGCAGCGGAATAAAGTATATACTTGATACATGTGCCCGCGTTTTAAAAAAAAGCAGCATAAGGCGGCAGGGTTTAGATATAAAACTCTTGCCCAAAAACTGGCCATTTTTCTATGCCTTCCGTTTCTACTGGCCATGTTCTTTCCCCAGAAATCCCACGCGGAAATCAGAAAAATTGTTATAACACCCACTGAACAGTCAGGAAAAATCTACTCTTGTTTACAATACCAAATGACCTTTCTGGATGAAAACGATGAAGTCGTCCCGGCCGAAACAGATCTGACTTTTAATATCTCTACCTCAGACGAACAGCTGCAACTATTTTCGAATGCTGGTTTATATGGAAATTCCTGCACGGGTGCTATCACAAACGGTACTTTTACCGTGCCTGCGGGCCATTCCTTTCGCCGTATCTTAGTCAAAAGCCCGTTACCGGCTTACGCAAAGATTTATTTGGACGGAGTAAATACGCCCTTTTCTTATAGTAAATCCCTGGTTATTCAATACACATACACTGAACCCACGGGTCTTATTTTTCTCACATCAGAGACAAAACAGCGCCCGGGCTTGTGCACACGTCTTGATTTCAGATACGTCGATGAAAATGGAGCGGCGGTCGCGCTCATTTCGCCCCACACAGCGACTTTCTCAATTCACCCTGAAACAGAAGGGATTCTATTTTCTGATTCGGCATGTACTCAGCCATTAGAAACACTTGAAACACCCGCCGGAAATAGCGGCGGATCCATTTACACCCGTCTTCCTGAAGATTTTAACGGAAAAGTCCGCATCACAGACGAAAACAAAGCAGGGAAGTTATCCCTCCAGGCTCAGCCAATCAACTATGAAGACGTAGGGATTGTAGTTAACACCAACAGTCCCGAATCGGTTCAAATCGCCCAAGCTTTTATACAAAGCCGAAACATTCCATCTCAAAATATTTTTTACGTGAAAGCGCCCACATCCGAAATTATTTCCAACGCGGAATTTCAGGCCGTCCGCAGTCAATTGGAAACGATTCTGCCTTCGCATTTAAATACCGATCATGTCATTAATTACTTAGTCACGACCAAAGGGCTTCCGCTTGCCGTTCAACGCGACAATCCCATTAACGGGTCATCAACATCAGCTTCATTTGAATCGGAAATCGCGCTTATTGCCGGGCCATACGCAAACCGCATTGGGCTTTCCAGCTGGATTACAAACCCTTATTCAAACCGGAATGTGGTTTTTTCACGAGAGACAAATGGTTTCTTTCTTGTCACGCGGCTGGACGCTTACACCGTTCAAGGAGTACTGGATCTTATTGATCGATCACACCCGTTAACAAAAGTCGATGTGGCTGAATCAAACGCCGTATTTGATCAATCACCGTACTGGGGAAATGGGGGGCACAATGCTGAACTCGCCAACGCCGCGGTCGTCGTGAGTTCGCGCGGATACCCGGTTGAATTAAATACAAATGAAATTTACGTGACCAATCGGTTCAATGTTTTAATGTACACCAGCTGGGGTTCGAATGATCAGTATCCCGGGGCTCCTGGCCCGTCACTTCCCATGTTTTCCTGGTCAATGGGCTCAATCGCTGAGACCTACGTCTCGACTTCAGGCCGAAGTTTTATGCCAGGGACACCTTATGGACAGTCCTTAATTGCCGACCTTGTTCTCGAGGGAATTTCCGGCGTTAAGGGTTATGTTTTCGAACCGATGACCAACGCCATGGCGAAGATGGAAATCGTGACGGACAGATACACACGCGGATTTAACTTCGCCGAAAGCTTCAGCATGGGATCTCCGGTTTCACTTTCCTGGATGGAAGTATTGATCGGCGACCCCAAAATGTCTATTATTCCTGCAGAAAACAGCTGGAAGAAACCAATAAAATAATTTAAAACAAATATATCTCCGTCGTCATCTGAAAACTCGGGAAGGGACTGAGCACTGACGCGGATAACTTAAAAGAAATATTTGATTTATCTAATATTTGGGGCATAATAATGCGTTCAATAAAAGTTTGATGACATTAACGCATATGATAAATAAAGAATTAACCGTTTCTTTACGGGTTGTTTGTTGGCATTGTTTGGGATATTGATCCTGGGCAATGCCTATTTTATGAAAGCCGCAACGTTCTCGTTCTCAAGAAAAAACATATGGATAAAAAATTTTCAATATTTTGTTATATAAGTTTTGTGATAGCAATTATCGCAACGACGCTATTCTATGCCCCTGGATGGGGATTGATGGACGATTCCCAGAATCTTAATTATGTCGTTGATGTTAAAAATCCCATTGATGCCCTTAATGTGGCTTGGGAAAACATAATGGGAGATATAAGAGCAGGGGGAATTAATCGTCCTATATATAACGTATGGTTAGCCACCATGTATCCGATCTTTAAATATTGGCCAACGGGTTTTTATATTCTTTTAGCCATTTTGAATATGCTGGCCTTGCTATTATGGGGGATTGTATTTACAAAGATCGTTCGCGTCAGGCCGGAAAATCGACTCCTAACAATATTTTTATACCCATTAAGTTTTTTTATATTTACCCCATTTTGGAATATCTTCACTTATCTTTCCCTTCAAGAAAAATTCGTTGTATGGTTCGTGCCGGCCTCATATTATTTTTTTATTAAGACCTATGAAAAAGACGACAATAAAAGTTACGTTTACGCATTTTTATTTATGATTTTGGCATTAATGGGCAAACCCACCGCGCTGTTTATTTCCATTACATATATTGGTTTTAGTGTCTTAGATTTGGTCATCTACCGCATTAATCAAAAACAATCGATTAAAATATTCATTTCAAATGCAATCCTTGCAGGAGCATATCTTGTATTTACATTTATGGTTCAATTAAGAGGAGGTTATGTTTCTCGTTATAAGGAAGGATTAAGCGTTTCCACCTTGTTTGAAAACATTTTGGGTGGTTCCATTGTCATTAAAGGCTTACTCGTGATTGGATTGATCGGTTTAATCGCCGGGCTCATTCTTCCGAAAATGAAGAAGCAGCAAGTTACGCCTTATGTAATCCTAATACCGATGGGACTTCTCTTATATATTGGACTATTGGCACCATGGGGTTTTCGGTCATATTTACTCTGCGCATTAGCCCCGTTACTTTTTGGGACTTTATTTCCACTCTTTAACTGGATTATTGAACGAAATGTTATTTTAAAAAGAACGATCACTGCGTCCCTGGCTATTCTGGTGGCGTTTGTTTTTGTCATGATTATTTCTCCTAGCATTTCGCGTATGGGAGACATCAATCAAGTCATTCAATACATGAAACGCGAGGCAACTACCAATGAATCCAATCAATATTTTCTTCCGCCTCCGTATAGTGAACCAGCGTTCGCTTTAAAATATCAAACCGGCGAAAAAATTGAATATTTGGATAGCGGTATCCTTTCAAAAGATCAGTTAAATTCTCAAGGAAATAATTATTTATTGTTGAATAATTTAGCCCCAACGGTCTTATTTTCCGACGTGCGTACAGAAAAAGATGTATTTTCGAATAAGACATGGAGAATCATCAAGGTTGTCCCTGAAGAAGGGACTGAAGCGGAGTATACAATTAAATTTGAAAAAAATTTTATGAAACAATTCTTATTAAAATTACGTGACTCATAATGAGTGTAAAAGACAAATTTGATTATGGCAGTATCGATGCCGGATATTATGATCGGGTTTTTCATAAGAAACAAGGACCACAAAGCAAATGGCATCATGTTAAATTTCGGTTTCTTAAAGAAAAGATGGGCGACTATAATGATCATTTAGATGTGGGATGTGGTCCCGGCACGTTTGTGGGATTATTGGACTCTGGAAAAAAATCGGTGGGTGTCGATATAGCCCAGGAACAAATTATATATGCACGGGAACATTATGAAACACCTTTGCATACATTTGTTCATATTCAAGCCGGTCAGCCATTTCCGTTTGCGGATCATTCATTCGATCTCGTGACAATGGTCGAATTGATTGAACATTTACCCTATGAAGATACCTTAACATTACTGACTGAGGTGAAACGTGTTTTAAAGCCGGGCGGACGAGTGTTGATCACAACCCCCAATTATGCGAGTTTTTGGCCCATCTTAGAGTTTTTTGTTAACAAATTTTCGGAACTTTCCTATCAAGATCAGCACATTACCTTTTACAAAAAACCCATCTTAAGAAACTTATTAAAAGATTCTGGTTTCCAAAACGAACATGTTCAATCGTTTCAATTTTTGTCGGCATTTGCGGCTTTTATTCATTGGAATTTTTCTGATTTTGTTTACGATCTAGAAAAACCATTCATTGCATCATGGTTTGGCTCATTATTATTTGGAGAAGCAAAGAAATCGTGAATCCTGAATTAGCCATTATCATTCCCACCTTTAATGAGAAAAACAATATTCAACCGCTATTGGAAAAATTAAATTCAGCATTGTATGGAATTAATTGGGAAGTTATTTACGTCGACGATGATTCTAAAGATGGGACGGCGGATACCGTTCGTGAAATTTCAAAAAAAGATAGTCGAGTCAAATGTATTCAAAGAATTGGTCGACGAGGATTAGCATCCGCCTGCATAGAAGGCATGTTAGTCACGGCCGCGCCCTATTTAGCCGTCATGGATGCTGATTTACAACATGATGAAACAAAATTGATACAGATGTTGGACATATTAAAGAAGGAAGAATTAGATGTTGTTGTGGGAAGTCGATATGTTAAAGATGGGGAAACAGGTGATTTTTCGAAAGAAAGACTGGTGATGAGCCGATTTGCGACTTCGATTGGGCATTTAGTGACCCATGCGGAATTAAAGGATCCTATGAGCGGTTTCTTTATGATCACACGGAATTTTTTTAATAAAACCGTTCGTCGCTTAACCGGAAAGGGATTTAAAATTCTTTTAGATTTATTTGCCTCGTCGCCTGATCCCGTACGTTTTAAAGAAATTCCTTTTAAATTTCGAACGCGCCTAACGGGTGAAAGCAAATTAAGTACAATCGTTTTATGGGAATATTTACTTTTAATCGTCGATAAATTAATTGGAAAAATTATCCCTGTAAAATTTATCTTATTTGTCATGGTGGGAGCTTGTGGTGCTGTTTTACACATATTAACTTTAGGTGTAGCTTTCAAAATCCTTGATCTTTCTTTTATGTATGCACAAGTTGCAGCGACGATTATTGCCATGACTGTTAATTTTATGATTAACAATATGTTTACATATCGAGATAGGAAATTAAGGGGAGATCGTCTTATTTGGGGATTATTGTCTTTTTATTTAGCTTGCAGCATTGGCGCGTTTGTTAATATACGTATTGCATCTTTCCTGTATAGTCGAGGAGTCGATTGGTGGGGATCCGGTCTTCTGGGCGCCGTCGTTGGATCGGTATGGAATTATGCGATCACTAAAACATACACGTGGGATAATCGAGCGGCTGATCGGACCAAATAACAATCACGATGGACTTCCTCGGAATTCGTCGAATTGTAAGAAGGACAATAATAACCCATTCCCCTCTATAATTAGCAAAGCAGCGGACTAAAGTATATACTTGATGCATGTGCCCGCGTTCTAAAAAACAGCAACATAAGGCGGCAGGGTTTAAATATAAAACTCTTGCTCAAAAACTGGCCATTTTTCTATGCCTAACGTTTCTACCGGCCATGTTTTTTCCCCAGAAATCCCATGCTGAGATTAGAAGAATCGTTATCACTCCTATGCAACAATCCGGCCCCATTTACTCTTGCCAGCAATATACAATGAGGTTTCTCAATGAAAACGGAGTAATGGTTCCGCCAGAAACCGCGTTAACGTTTAATATTACCAGCTCATCCGGGCAGCTGCAGCTATTTTCAAACTTTGGTACGGCTGGAAATTCCTGCACTGGCGCCATCACCAACGGCAGCTTTACTGTGCCTGCAGGACATTTTTATCACCACATAGTAGTCAATAGCCCGCTCCCGGTTTACGCAAAAATTTATCTCACGGGAGTAAACACGCCTTTTTCTTATAGCGAATCACTCGTCATTCAATACACATACACTGAACCCACGGAACTTATTTTTCTTACACCCGCGGCAACGCTGCGCCAGGGTTTATGCACAAAATTTGATTTCAGATATGTGGATGCAAGCGGAGGCGCGGTCGCGCTCATTTCGCCTCATACGGCTACTTTCACAGTTCACCCTGAAACAGAAGGGATTCTATTTTCTGATTCCACCTGCACTCAGCCTTTGAATGAGTATGTAACACCCGCGGGAAATAGCGGCGGGTCCATTTACACTCGGCTTCCTGAAGGTTTTATAGGAAAAGTACTTATCACCGATGAAAACAAAGCCGCTAAGTTATCCCTCGAGGCGCAAACGATCAACTATGATGACGTAGGGATTGTGGTTAATATAAATAGTCCCGAATCGATTCAAATTGCTCAATACTTTATACAAAACCGGAATATTCCCACTCAGAATGTTTTTTACGTGAACGCGCCCACGACAGAAATTATTAATGAGGTGCAATTTTCTGCGATTCGTAGCCAATTGGCGGCTGTTCTTCCAGCGCACAATGATCCCAACCATGTTCTTAATTATTTGGTGACAACCAAAGGTCTTCCACTTGCCATTGAAAGAGACAATCACATTAATTCGTTATCGACTTCGGCTTCTTTTGAATCGGAGATCGCTCTCTTGGCCGGCCCCCATGCAAACCGGATTGGACTTTTAAGCTGGGTAAATGTTGCTTATCCTTATTATCCTTACTATAATCGGAATGAAGTCTTTTCGAGAGCAAACTATGGGTTCTTTCTTGTCACTCGGTTAGACGCCTACACCGTTCAAGGAGTTTTAGATCTCATTGATCGCTCACACCCTTTGACAACTGTTTATCCATCTAAATCAAATGTTGTATTTGATCAATCCCCGTACTGGGGCTGGGAAAATGGGGGGCTCAATGCTGTACTCGCCAGCGCGGCCGCCATCATGAGCGCACACGGATATCCGGTTGAGTTAAATACAGATGCAATTTACGTGACCAATCGAGATGATGTTTTAGTTTACACCAGCTGGGGCTCGAATGATCAGTATCCCGGGGCTCCTGGCCCAGCGCTTCCCATGTTTAACTGGTTATCAGGATCGATTGCCGAGACTTTTGTGTCTGAATCAGCCCGGAGCTTCACGCCCGGAACAACGTACGGACAATCCTTAATTGCCGATTTAGTTCTTGAGGGAGTTTCCGGCGTCAAAGGCTACGTTTTTGAACCAATGTCCAGCGCCATGGCGAAAATGCAGATCGTGACGGATCGCTACACCCGCGGATTTAATTTTGCGGAAAGTTTCGGTATGGGATCTGCGAGTCCACTTTCCTGGATGGATGTCTTAATTGGCGATCCGAAAATGTCAATCATTCCGGCTGAAAACAGCGGGAAGAGACCAATAAAATAATTTAAAAAAACATATTACCGTCGTCATTTAAAAACGCGTTAATGCACCAAACACTGCCAGGGATAACTTAAAAGAAACATTTGATTTCTCAAAAATTTGGGGCATAATAATGCATTCAATAAATATTTGATCGCATTAACGCATATGACGAATAAAAAATTAACCGTATCCTTACGGATTATTTGTTGGGCATTGTTTGGGATTTTGATCCTGGGCAATGCCTTTTTTATTGCATCTGTCTTTGCCGATGATCCCGCCGCTGATTGTGAATCGATCGGCGAATTTAACGCAGAAACCTGCCAACCCGACACTGGCTGCACGGCGGAAAACAAAATGGAATGTATTCAAACCGCTGTCGCCCCAAACGGAGAAAAGTGTTTCGCGTGCCGCCCCAAAGATCCAACCCAATGCCTTCATTACAATTTATTGGACAACTGCGATGGCTGCGATCATCGTGAAATGTGTATTTCGATGCCCACCGCCCAAGCCGGGATTTGTTATGACTGTAAGGAAGAGCTGCAGTGCAAACATTATGAATTAGTTGACGCGTGTACAAAATGTCAAGACGGCCAAGCCTGTAAACCGACGGTGGTTTCAACAAAATATGGCGGCGATGGAAAACAATTCACCTGTTACGAATGTTTGGATAAAGAAAAATGTGAAGATTATGAACTCGCCGCGGATTGTTCAGCCTGTAAAGAAAATGAATTTTGTCAAAGTATCGGGGTCGGATCCGATCCACACACACAGACGACATGTTATGAATGCCGACCTAAAGATGAAGAATTAAAAGTGACGTGCGACGACGTTCAAGCCTTGGACAGTTGTTCCGCTTGCAAAGAAACAGAAAATTGTGTTCCGGCGAAATTATGGAACAAGGATTTGAAATGTTATTACTGCGTTCCTAAAGGCGGATGTGAAGAGGACGGACAAAGTACAGAAACTCTGTGCAAAACAAACTGTGAAGCGTTCGGCGGAAAATGTTTGCCCACCGTCAAAGCCGGAAATGGCGAGCAATGTTATGATTGCTTATTGCCCGACCGCGATGGATGCGAAGCCCTCGAGAAACAATCCCATGCCATGTGCACGGCGGATTGCACCTCACCCGGCATTTGTCAGCCGACATCAACAGCTCCTAATAAAGAGGAATGTTATGAATGTGTCAAAGATTGTTCAAACGTCGACCTGCTGAATGGCGGCTGTTACCCCGATGATTGTCCGGAAGGTCATGATTGTTCTGTAAAATTGATCGACGGTACTTTTTGCCATCAATGTGTCAAAAGTCCTAATCTCTGCTGGGAAGAAGATGCATTACTTGGCCCGTGTCCGGCCGATTGTCCGACGGGAACAAAATGTGTTAATCGAACTGTTTTAAAACAAAAATGTCATGATTGTGAGCGAGATGATTTCCCGGAGACAGATGATACGGACAGGTGCATGGAACAAGGATGGTTTAGTAATCAGCAATGTGATGGGAAATGTCCTCCACGGCAATGTGTGGAACTTTGGATCGATATGCGTACGGGAAAACCGGTGCCCCAAGGCAAGACTGTAAATCGCGCTTTCCTTCATTCCTGTTTTGGTTGTATTAAAGAGGCCCGTTGGGTGATTATCATTATCGAGACACCTATAGGACGTTTTGTCCTCGGAGAAACCGATAAATCTGTCTTTGAAAAAGCCTCATTAATGGCCTTAGCCTTGGTGGACAAAGCGACAGACAAAATTCTCAGTACTTCAGGCGATCTGGCTTTACCACAAGATTTTATCAATAGTTTGAACGCGGGGACAGGTCCGGCGGGTATTATCAGCGCGGGAAAAATAAACGCCGAACAAATTTCCACCTCATTAGGGGAAGATCTTGATGACAGTAAAAATTTCTCCACCGGATGTTTCGACGATATACTGACGCAAGCTGATCAGGAAGCTCAAAACAGCAGTTTACCAACGAGCCAAGATATTCTCGGGACGAGTGAAAAGCGTAAAAAAGATAAAGAATTACGTAAAAAAGAAATTCTTACGGAAGAACAAATTCGTTTAGCGGATGAAGTTGGTGATCCGGCGATCTCAGGGCCAATTCTCGTCTGCGGAAATCAAGACCGTAAAAAAGTTTTAAAAATTTATGATGCCAAAGGATTAGCCGTCGCCACCATCACGCGCGATATGCTCCGCGAAAATCCTGAAATTATTGTCGAAAGTTTAGCACTGGCCCAAAGCCGAAGCGGTTTAACCGATGATGTATCCATCGCTGATCAAACATTTGAAGGCCTTCCCGCGAAGACAAATATTCCCGTCAAAAAACAGCCAGAGAATCCAGTCAAAGATAAAAAATCGAAAAAGAAAAAGGCACAAGAAGAAGATCCCGTTTATCCAAGTGATCCGTTATATCTGTTTGAAAAAGAGAATAAAAAGAAATTGTTTGGCATTCTCGGAAGCAGTAAAGAAGCCGCTAGTGTTACTATAGGCAGTACCGCAATGAGTCTTCCGGAAAAAAATAAAAATGATGAGATCAAAGATCAATGGGGATTGCACCGCATCGGATTTACACCGTGGGAAAATCCAGATTCGGCCTGGAATGCGGGAGAGGCTGAACAAAAAAATCTGTTAGTCGCGGTGATTGATTCTGGCTTGGATACAACACATCCCGACGGACCGGCCTATATATGGAACAATCCAAACGAAACGGCAAACAATAATATTGATGATGATCAAAATGGTCTCGTCGATGACGTAAACGGTTGGAATTTTTTCAATGACAATAATGATTTAAAAGATATTCGCGGACATGGAACATTTGTGACCGGAATTATTTCAGCGAAATACAATAATGGTGTTGGAATCGCCGGAATAAATCCCGGAGCGGTCATCATGCCGATTAAGGTAACAGATGAAGAAGGCGCCACTGATAGTTTTGCGATTTTCCGGGCGATTAATTATGCGGTTGATCACGGTGCAAAAATTATAAATGCCAGTCTCGGCGGACGAGGACTTTCCAGATTAGAGCAAATTGCTGTTAGCCGCGCTTATCATCACGGCGTCTTGGTCATCTTTGCGTCGGGAAATGGAAATGACAATCTCGGAATATTTGGCCCTTCATCATCAAAATATAGTTTAGCCGTCGGACAAATTGATATGACCGGCCTGCGCTCGACGGTATCCAATTGGGGACCGAATTTAGGACTCTTGGCACCAGGTGAACAAATCTATTCACTTTGTTCCCGTGATGATAAACATGTGAAACAATCGGTTCGTGATTTTGGATATTATAAACAGAATGGGACATCGTTTTCCACACCCATGGCGACGGGAACCGCTTCTTTGGTGTGGGCCAAGACACCATCTCTGTCTAATGATCAAGTAATGGATATTCTTTTAGGTACTGCAACAGATATGGACGACACAGGATGGGATGGTAAAACCGGCGCCGGACTTTTGAATGCCGCCTCAGCCGTAAAAGCAGTGCCAAATAAATTTATTACTTTGCTAATCACCAACACACGTATTAACCGCGACTTGAATGATGAAATCATTTCTATCGATGTTTATGGTCTCGTCCGTGGAAACATAAAAGAATATTTTCTCGACGTTGGTAAAGGTAATCATCCCGAAAAATTTGAACAGGTGGCCGGTCCTTTCACGCAGCCGGTACAATGGCAGTTAATCGAGCGCGTCGATGTAAAAGAATTTATGCGAGGGAGCAAGGATTGGGTTTTTCGTTTAAGAACGATTGATCAAGACGGGCGGGAACATATGGCCACCCTACCGTTTGAATTGTAAGAAAAAATAAATTTAAAAAATGATTAATACTTCACTTTTTTTTGAAAAATTTTTACAGAATTATCGTTTTAAAATGGTCCGTCCATATTTAATCGGCGATGTCCTTGATTTTGGCGGAAACGAGGGGGAGATAAAGTCATTCGTTACCGGCAAATATACCGTCGTGAATTATGACCACTCCGTCATGGAAAATGTACATTGCGACACCATCATTAGTTTAGCGGTGATCGAACATATACCCATCGACGATGTTTATAAGATCTTTAAAAAATTTAAAACCATCTTAAACCACGACGGAAGAATTTTTTTAACCACCCCCACAAAAGCCGCAAAACCAGTGTTGGAATTTCTGACGTTTGTCGGAATCCTGGATAAAGCAAACATCGACGAGCATAAATATTATTGGAGTAAACAAGATATTTATGACTTGGCTCAACAAACCGGTTTTAAAGTCAAAAAATATAAAAGATTTCAATGTGGCTTTAACCAATTGGCTATTTTTGAAAATTCTTAAGACAGACATGCCAAAAGGAGCCTTTATGGCTGACGCAAAATTTAGTTCAAAAGAAGCAATTAGTCACGGTTGGAAAATGACTAAGAAATATTGGAAAACGATTTTTGTTTTAGTGGCTATTTATGTAGTTTTTGGCGGAACAAGTCAAAATTTAAGCTATTTTGCTGGAAAATATCCTGTTCAACCCATCGAATTTAAAGGGATTTTCGATGGTGATAGCGACAAGGCAAAACAATTCTATCAATATTTAGTAGAGGCTGAATACGTTAATAAATCAGGAGACGCTCAACAAAAATTGGAAGACGCCTCGACAGCAAAAGATTTAATTTTGCCGCCTGAACTCGAAAGTAAGCGTGCTCAAATCTTTAAAGTTCTGAATGTACATCGTTATCGATTGCCAATTCCACATATCATTTATTACATCTTGGCCTTTGGGTTAGGGATTTTAAATTGGTTGATCACGATAGGATTGATAAGGGTCCATTTAATGATTTCGCGCGATACGAAACCATCATGGACTGATTTGTTCAACAATGTCCGTTTTCTTATTCCGTACGTGTTGGCCAGCCTTTGTTATGGTTTGATTATTATTGGAGGACTGATTCTCTTAGTTGTTCCAGCAATTATATTCTCGCTCATGTTTTCAATGTATTCGTATTTAATTGTCGATAAAGGTTATGGTCCAATTGCTGCTTTAAAACGCAGCCGCGTCATTACAAAAGGCTCAAGAGGAAGACTTGCCATATTTGGCCTTTTGGTGATTCTGCTAAATATAGGTGGCTTTTTGTGTTTGGGAGTAGGTTTGCTTTTTACATTCTCAATCAGCAGCATTGCCTCAGCTTATGTTTATGATCGACTGGAAAACGCGGATGAGGTAGTTAGTCCAATTAATAGTGTCGCATCATAAGGTAAGTTCGGGACCAAAACCCGCAGAGCAAAAAAAATACTTTATTCCATAATCATTAATTTTTGGATTGAAGGTAAGCTACACCAATTCCGAGGAGGTAGTGCATGCCCACCAAAAAAATAGTTATATTTATTTGTGTGCTTTTTATTGGATTTATAGTCTATATCAGTTCTTCTGATAAATTTAAAGAAGCCTTCAATAACACATTTAAAGAATCTTTTAAAAAGAATTTTCTGCTCAGCTGTACGGGGACAGATAAATCAGAGAAGATGCTTAGCTTGTGTACATGCATCGCCGATGAAACGTTAAAAGAATTAACCGTAGAAGAATTAAAAAATATGATAAAGGCTCAAAAATATATTGAAGAAAATATTGTACCGAAGTGTGTTGGACTTAATGATGCGGAAATTAATACTTGAAGATGGTAAATGAACTGTCCAACCTGCAATAATAATGTTTCAAAAACTGTCTATAAATTCAGTTTAATAAAAACATGTCCATTTTGTAAGTGCCAGTTCCTGATTCGGTATAAATTAAAAGAAATCTTTATTTATTCTTTAATCATTGCCTCCGTTTGCGGAGTAGCAGGCGCGTCTTTTCCATTGGCATCGAAATTTGTTTACAAGCTTGAACTTGTTCAGCCCGAGGACAAAAATAATCTGAAAGATGGATAGGAATTATAGAAAATATCGACTATCAAAACGGCAACTGCAGCAAACAATTCTGAAAATTACATTATTCTTTCAATCGGGCCCATTTTCTTTTCAAACTTGAAATTCACATCGCCGGATTTTCGACCGAAACAAATTCCTAATTTTTCATAAAATGCGACGGTATCTAAATCGACGTAACGCTGCTTAATAACATCAGCGGTATTTTGATATTGAATCACCCCGTGATTAACACCGACGACAGTCATACCAGTCAAACCATTATTCAGAAGAACCACCGCTGAACCGCCGACTTCTTTACCAAAATTCACGTCGTACACAGACGAATGTCCGCAACGGACCAAATGGCCCGGCGTAACACTGCGCACTTCTGGCACTTCATAAAGGCCTTCCACATACATTCTGGCTTTTTTCATGAAGGGAATAATATCCGGATCTTTTTTAAACCGCGCGCTTAATTCATTCGTCACATATTTCGCAGCACCCGCCAAACGCTTATGCCCAAAGGCATCCACAGGAGAGGTATCATCGACCAATTCATTTCCGCTGATATCACGCATGCCTTCCGCAACAATGACCAAATAAGTTCCAGCGCGAACATCGCTATCCAGCACACGGGCCATATAACGTTCTTTACAATGAGCATACACCACATCAAAATCCGTCGGGATTTCAGGAATTAAAATCGCATCGGCTTCCGCCGCAACTCCGGCGCGAAAGGCCGTATGACCAGCGTAACGCCCGAACACGTCCATAATAATAATACGATTATGAGTACGGCCGGTCGTTTTGATATCTTCGGCAAATGTCGCTATACGATTAACTGTTGAATCGAAACCAACGGAATAAGATTGCAAATCCAAATCCATTGTTTTCGGTGCGTGAATACATTTAATTCCATGTTCAGAAAGGTCAACCATAACGCTACCGGAATCATCACCGCCGCTGATGACCAAACCATCTAACTCAAACTTGGCCATACCTTGTTTAATACGCTCATATTTTTGGGGATTGTTAATTTTTTTAATTTTGACACGAGAGTGTCCAGCTTCGGAACCGGCCATGTTGGAATTGACGAAATCGACTCTCCGAGGAGTTAACTCAATTAAAGAATCAAAATCAACCAAATTATATAATCCAGCATAACCATTTTGGATCATGTATGATTTCATACCCAAACTCAGCGCCATATGGCCCGCGCCTTTGACAACCGCGTTTAAACCACCACAATCACCACCGCTTGTTAAAATACCAATCTTTTTCATTATGTTCTCCTGTATTTAAAGTATTCCACTGATTTAGAAGTAAAGAGCCAAAATAACATATATGAGTGTAAAAATCAATGAGTATGAAAAAAAGAGTATGAAATAAAAAGTAAGAAGTAGGAAGTATGGAATAAGAAGTAAAAAAAAGATAAAGAAAATGATAGAAAAATGCTCTCCCAAAAAATACCAGCTTAACTTTTTTTCTTAATTTTTTTCTACATACTGATTACTTCTTACTTTCTACTTTTTACTTATTACTATATTTCTTATAAGTCTTTATTGTGAAACATTTGACTTTGCTATAAAATGAAAACTAAATCACATAGCATATAAGGTAAGCCAATGTTAATGGAAATGATTCAAATCGCATGGATCTGGGTGTTTACATCCATAATATTTTTTGCCATCGGTTATTCGTTGAAAAATATAGTGACCGAATCTTCGCAAATAGATTTATTTGATGATTTTTGGATAGGGTGGGGCGCTGTTATTTTCTTACTCATACTCGCGAATTTTTTCATCCCCATAGATAAGAATTTCTTCTTTCTAATCGCTTATCTGGGAGCATTCTGTTTATCGATTCACATTAAAAAAATTTATTTGTTTCTCAAAAATTACATTTCGACACAGAAATTCCAAATTTTTATTTTTATTTCAGCCATTTTTCTTGTGGCATACGGAACAATGGCGGAAAAACTGCCGTATGATGCAGGGCTTTATCATATGCAATCGGTTAAATGGGCCTCGACATATCCGGTCATACCCGGTCTAGGCAACCTGCATGGTCGTCTGGCTTTCAATTCATCCTATTTTCTCTACTTCGCATTCTTCAGTTTTAGTCCGATTACTTATTATAAACTTGGTTCTGGATTAATTCTGGCTGTTATTTTATCGAAGGCCATGTGTAGTTTTTTGAAAGTTTTAAGAAACTCAACAAGTAAAATCAGCTTTGATGAAATTATGTGGTGCTTATTTATTTGTCCCTTGCTTTATCAAGCTTATAGATTCTCAGCTACAACCTCGCCGGATTTGCCGATTTTCTTAATCGGAATCATTATTGCCATAAACCTAAGCAAATTGATCTTTCGTGATTTAAATACGGATGAAACATTAAATACTCTGTTCATCATTATATTGCTGTCGACGATTGGTATAACTATAAAACTATCATCGATCGTTCTTGGAGCCGCTTGTATTTTCTTAGCCACATTAATTGTTTTCTTTCCAAACCTAGTACTTAACAGCGAAATCTCTTCAGAAAATCTGAATAAAACGGCCTTAAATAAGAAATTTAAAAACTACCTACTCATTTATCTTGTATGTTTTTTGATAGGAACAGCCTATATGGTTAGAGGTTTAATATTAAGCGGATATCCACTTTACCCCAGCACATTCACTTTCTTAAAAGCAGACTGGCAGATTCCTTATCAGAAAGTTGTCGATATGGCAGGACATGTAAAAAGCTGGGCACAGCTTCAACAGCTAGGTAAAATTACCGGCTGGTACTGGCTTATACCATGGGGTAATCGGATGTTGCATAATGTGTTTAATCGCTTTGATCTAATTTTTCCAGTATTAATAACCGCTGTGACAACAATCATTTTTCTATTCCGTTCATATACCCCCAGTGACAAAAGGAAATTGGATTTACTTGTTTTACCTTCTTTATTGAATGTTATTTTCTGGTTTATTCAAGCCCCCGAACCGCGATTTGCAGGTTCCACTTTCTTTATTATCGCCATTGCTTTAGTATCATTTTTTATTTTTAACTCTTTAGTTCATAAACAAAGAATATACACCGCTGTCATTAATTTTTGTTGGATGATTTTTTTGTTGAGTACATTGACTACAATGACTAAAGAACTAATGCAGGGAGAAAAGGATTTCCGACTGACACAAAAGTCCGTCATAAAACAAGAAATGACCAATTCTGGATTAACCATTTTTCTACCCCTCGACGGATATCATAATGAACAATGTTGGGATGCGCCGCTGCCGTGTACCCCTAATTTTAATAAAGATTTGCACTTGAGAGATAAAAATAATATCCTTAAAGGGTTTAGCGTTCTGTGAAATTGGAATAAAGTCAGTTTTATTAAAATAACATCAAATATAAGTTACTTGAGAGGCGATCAAAATGAAATTAAGCGTATTAATGCCGGTTTATAATGAAGAAATGTGGCTGGAAAAAATTGTTCAGCGGGTTTTATCACAACGCGTCGATGGTATTACAGGTATGGAAATCATCATTGTCGACGATGCCTCGACGGATAAAACAAATGATGTTATATCCAAACTCGTTAAATTACATGGTGATAAAATCACACCCGTTCGTCATCAAGAAAATTCAGGAAAAGGTTCAGGATTAAAAACCGCCATTAAGCATATGACCGGAGATATCTGTATCATTCAGGATGCCGATCTGGAGTACGACCCTAAAGAATATCCGCTCATGCTTGAACCGATCATTGCCGGATACGCCGACTGCGTGTATGGTTCGAGGTTTATCGGTTCCGGGCCAAAACGGGTACTGTTTTTCTGGCATTCCGTCGGAAATTCAGTTCTGACATGCTTAAGTAACATGTTTACCAACTTAAACCTGACCGATATGGAAACATGTTACAAGGCCTTCCGCAGTGAAATCATCAAATCCATTCCGCTTCGCTGCGAACGTTTTGGCTTTGAACCGGAGATTACCGCCAAAATTGCCCGTAAAAAATGTAGAATTTACGAGGTCGGCATCAGTTATCAAGGACGAACGTATCAGGAAGGGAAGAAGATCCGCTGGACCGACGGGGTAAAGGCGATTTTCTGTATTATTTGGTTTGGTTTACTTGACGATAGGAAGAAATAAGGAGTAAAGAGTAAGAAGTACTTTCTACTTTTTACTATTTCTTCGCGTTGGCCAAAAGATCTTTGGCATGTTTGAGCGAAATATCACTCTGACTCTTACCACTCATCATTTGAGCAATTTCAGAAACACGTTCTTCCTTATTAAGAGATAAAACTTCGGTAATGGTCTTTTTATTTTTGACACTTTTGACCACTTTGAAATGCGCGTCGGCAAACGAAGCGATTTGAGGAAGGTGCGTAATAAGAATGACCTGGCGCTGACTGGAAATATCACGCAATTTTTGGCCAGTAATGGTTCCTAAACGGCCGCCAATCTGCGCATCAATTTCATCAAAAATAAGAACGGGGACAGGATCCACTTTGATTAAAGCTTTTTTAAGAGCGAGCATGACACGCGCGGCTTCACCCGACGAGACAATTTCCGCCAAAGGTTTCGGTTCAAAACCGGCATTAGGTGAAATATAAAAACTGACCGTATCCGCGCCCGCATCATTCAGCTCAACCAGTTCAACACGGCATTCAAACTGCACATTTTCAATGCCCAATTCGGTGAGTTCTTGTTCAATCGTTTTCTTAAGACTTTTCGATACTTTTTTACGTAATGACGTTATTTCCGCCGCGGTTTGAATCAAAATTTTTTTACTTTTTTCAATCACTTCTTTAAGTTTGGAATCATTGTGTTCGAGATTGGATAAAAGATCGAGCCGTTCCCGAGCTTGATTATAAAATTTTTTGGCGTCCTCAATAGTCGGCCCGTATTTACGGGTGAGATCATCATAAATATCGTCTCGTCGATGAACTTCAGCAGCTTCTTTAGAATCAAACGACAGGCTCGAGGCATAATCATTTAGCTTGGCCAGAAGATCATCACCTTGCGCCTGCACACCATTCAATTCATCCATGAATTTGCTGGTCGTTTCATCAATATTGTTTAAAGTACGCATAGGAGAGAAGAGTTCTTGAATTTTTCGGCTGATTCCATATTCGCCATGATCAAATATATCAATCAATTGGCCCAGACATTCATTTAATCGTTCCATATTATCAATTTTAGCCACATCACTTTTGACCCGATTATAGTCTTCATTTTCAAGAGAGACTTGTCCCAACTCTGTTACTTGATGATTGAGCATATCGAGTTCACGTTCACGCGACTGAGCTAAATTTTGAATTTCCCGCTGTTGGCGGATAAGATGTTCATATTCCTGATATTGCTTTTGATAGCGCTCAAGACAATCACCAAAATCGATCAGACGATCTAATATTTTGATATGCGATTCAGGAGAGAGAAGCATTTGATGATCATGCGCGCCGTGAAAATCGATCAATTGTTGTCCCACATTTTTTAACTGCGCGGCTGTAACCGTGAGGCCATTAATTTTAATCTTGCCGCGGCCGTCCGCCTGGTAAAGACGTTGAAGAATAAGCTGCGGTTCTCCATCGCTGAAAAATTCACCGACGACATCTCGATTAATACCTTTGGCGTCCGCCAGATCAAATACAGCTTCAATGATGCAATCTTTTTGAGCATCGCGGACATGCGTTGCGGTGATGCGTCCGCCTAAAGCTACGCGTAATGCTTCAATGAGGATGGACTTCCCGGCACCGGTTTCGCCGGTAAGGATGTTCAATCCTTTACGGAATTCGAGAGAAACCTCGTCTATAAGGCCAAAATTTTTAATGGTTAATTGTGATAGCATATATGGAAAGGTTTTATATTCACAGCTGTTTATTACGACCATTATATCCAAAATCACAAATAAAAATAGTAATTTTACAGTTTGGTATTTTAAAGGTTTAAAGGCATCCGCCCGGCATCTAGCCCTTGTTTTTTATCACGGAGGATGTTACATTTTCTATACCAAATCTTTATTAAAATAATACTAACTTATATGACTCGTTCCGGAAATACAAACATAAAAAAATCCAGATTTTGCTTACTTGGCTTTATAGTTTTATTTTTAGGAATCGGCGCGATGCATGGATTTGCCACCCAAGAGGACAGCTTCACAAATGAATTGATCTATGAAGTTAACTTTGATTTAAAAGACATTACCGCAACCAAAATAAACGAATTTGATTCATTAACCCTACCGGATACACTCTTTACACATGATGTTGGCCGGCCGCAATTTCCGGTTAAAGTGATTAACTTCGCCATTGATCAGAATAAAAAAGTGGTGGGTATCGACCTGCTGACTGACGAGACTGAAGTTGTTCTTGGAGAATTTAATATTTATCCCGCCCCGGAATCAACCCAGGTTGGAGAGGACGCGGCATTTTCATCTCATGATCCGAAAATTTATGCCTCGAGCGAATCTTTCCCAGGAAAAAAAATAGAGTTAGGGTCAACCGGATTTTCGAATGGGACAAAAATAGCCGGATTTTTAGTTTATCCTCTGGAGTACATCCCATCCCAAAAAAAAGCTATTCTTCATACCAAAATGAAATTTAAAGTTTTATTAGCCGACGATGATTCAAAAAATCTGGTCAATAAACCCGTCATTCAGCCTAGTGCACAGACCCGGAAAGTCATCAAAAATTGGCTCTCTAAAATAGTGGTCAATCCCGAGGATGCCAGTGCGAATTTGTCAGCCAATCATTCAGAAACAGAAAATTCAAAAGAAGGGCTGGCCAATCCAATGAAAAGCCACGATTATTTAATCATTACGAACAATGAATTACGCGACAGCGGAGTTTTTAGTCATTTTATTGATTATAAAACTCGCCGGGGACTTTCTGTCCTGATGGAAACAGTGGAGAATATCAACAGCACTATGCCAGGCCGCGATTCTCCGGAAAAAATAAGGAATTATATTAAAAAAGTCCACGAGGAGAATGGCGTCATGTGGGTTTTGCTCGGTGGAGATACGAATATTGTTCCGACGAGGCTTGTTCGACCTGAACAAATCCCGTCAGATTTGTATTTTTCTGACCTCGACGGAGATTGGGATTTAAACGGAAATAGTGTCTTCGGCGAAAACGCTGATAATCTGGATATGTACGCGGATGTTTTTGTTGGGCGCGCCCCGGGAGAAAATATTGCCGAAATGCTGATTTTTGTCAAAAAGATCCTGAATTACGATATTTTAACGCCCAATTATTTTAAGCGCGTCCTTTTATTCGGCTTTAAAGATTACAATGATATTGGCGGCCGGACCAATGATTTGATCGAACAAAATATTCTTCCTGAAGAAGTCAAACCAGCGACTAAGTATTATGGCCGGGATATTTATGGATATCACGATCAGGCCCGGGCTGCGATCAATGAGGGGTATCATCTCATCAATCACATCGATACCGCTAGTAGCGTGATTGTTCCTCTTGGCCAAAACCTACGTTTCGGAAACGAGATTTATTCTTTGCTAAACAATGATGATTTCGATGCCTTCACCAATCAACAGTCCCCATCCATCATGACATCCAGCGCTCCTTGGGCTGGCGCATTCGATTTACAGTCACCCGACGCCATTTCAGAACGCTGGATCAATAATCCCACCGGTGGCGGCGTGGCCTTTTTCGGCTATAGCCGCACGGTCTATACTGATTCAATCGGAACACTTGACAAAGAATTATATAACGCGCTTTACGCTCAAAAGATAACTCATCTCGGACAAATGTTGGCTACTGCCAAAGCAAAATTTATTCCTTACATTTCATACTTTCCTAACAGAATGGCTTTATTATCTTTCAATCTTTTAGGCGATCCGGAAATGACAGTCATGATCCAGGAAGACGCTGAAATTACTAAACCTGTAAATAATACTGTTGTTCAAGGTGTTGTTGATGTCGAAGGAACAATGGACTCAACTGATTTCCACAGTTATAACCTTTCATATGCTCGCAAAGATAATCCGTATCAAAATATTCTTATTACTTCATCCATAACTCCGGTTGTTGACGGCCTTCTCGGAACATGGGATACAGAAGAAAATGCTCTGGAAGACGGTTGGTATACGTTAATCCTCGACGTCGTAAAGGCGGACTTTACACACGTTAAAACAGTTACCGATGTGTATTTAAATAATAAAAAAATTAATTTACCGCCCATTTTTCAACATATTAATACCCCATCAATCGTCGAGGGACAGCCTTTTGAACTTCCGGTCATCGCCAATGACCCGGAAGGAGGAAGAGTTGAAATTTCCGCGGCCATGGAGAATGGGGAACCGCTTTCGACCATTGGCGCCTCTTTTATTGATAATGGCGATGGGACAGCTACATTTGACTGGACACCAGGAACTGGCCACGAATTTCAATATCCAATTCTTTTTCAAGCGCAGGATGAAAAAGGAAATACAGCCGATGTGACTGTTAGGATCACAGTGATTAGGCGTGGAAATCAGCTGGTCGGGACCGTGAAAGAATTTATTAATGGCGTGTGGACCAAAAAGCCGGAAGTAAACATTGCGGTCATAAAAAACGGGCAGGAGGTTGATACCTCTATTACTAATGCTGTCGGTTTATATTGGACATCTTACCTGGAAAGCCAGGCTGATCACTACATTCTGCCAATTTTCCCTCATTATTCTTTTAAATTTCATGGAGTTCCTGTTCCTTCGATCGGATACGGACCATTTAGGCCAGGTGATGTCAATGAGCACCAGTTGGACTTTGAGGCGTATCAATCCGAATTTCCCGTTGAAGGTCACGTAAGAGAATGGGTTAACGGACAGCTCTTGCCAAAACCGTACGTGAAAATTATTGTGAAAAAGAACGGACAGGCGCTTGAGATCTTGACGACGGACGCAGATGGAAAGTACACATCGTCTTATCTGAAAGGAGATGAGGACCATTATCTCGTGCCGAGCTTTGGGCAGTATGTCTTTACCTATAATGGTC
>JAGOSC010000020.1 GCA_018062515.1 Candidatus Omnitrophota bacterium | reverse complement strand
ACATATAAGGGGGCACCGTAACGTTTGAGCGCTTCATCGACGATGTCAATGGCAAAGGAAACACCGGCGCAGAACCCTTGGGTTTTGGCGAGATAAATATCCATTCATGAACCTCTTAGTTTGTAATGGTTGAAATGGGCTTGCTTCTGATAAATAATTGTGTCATTATATCATGTTTTTAAAAATAGTAAACTCTGTAAAAGCTACCGCCGAAATCACCGCTTAAATTATAAATACAACTAATAATAAATCAAAATGGAACAACAAGCTAGAAGAAAAACCCAAACTGTTCATGTGGGAAATGTCCCTTTAGGTGGAGATTTTCCGATTGTGGTTCAATCCATGACGGATACTCCAACCGCTAATGTTCAAGCAACGTATGATCAAACCGTTTCTTTGATTGAGGCTGGTTCTCAATTGGTTCGCTGGACGGTTAATGATGATGACGCAGCCCGAGCTGTTCCAGAAGTCATTAAGAAACTTCGTGAAAGTGGATTTAATACGCCGATCATCGGTGATTTTCATTTCAACGGACATACTTTACTTCAAAAACACCCCGAATGCGCAAAGGTTTTAGCAAAGTACCGTATTAATCCTGGAAACGTTGGACGCGGTGAAAGACATGACGATAATTTTGCGCAGATTATAAAAATCGCGATTCAATATGATAAGCCGGTCCGTATCGGTGTTAACTGGGGATCGCTCGACCAGGATTTGCTCACCAAATTAATGGATGAAAATGCCGAGCAAGAACAACCTAAGGATTTTAAAGAAGTCACCTTCGATGCGATGATTCAAAGTGCGCTTGCCAGCGCCCAGCTTGCTCAATCTCTGGGAATGAAAAAAGATAAGATTGTATTGAGCGTTAAAATGTCGATCTTACAAGATATGGTGACGGTTTATTCTAGGCTCGCGCAAAAATGTGATTATGCTTTGCATCTAGGTTTGACTGAGGCCGGAGCGAATGTCCAGGGCATCGCATCCAGTGCAGCAGCCTTAGCGATTTTGCTTCAACAAGGAATTGGTGATACGATCCGCGTTTCTTTAACGCCACAGCCGGATATCCCACGCTCACGGGAAGTGGAAGTGTGTAAACATATTTTGCAAGCGCTGGGCATGCGCTATTTTAAACCCAGCGTGACGAGTTGCCCGGGATGCGGACGAACCAGCAGTAATTATTTTCAAATTCTTGCCCGTGATATCAATGAGCATATTGAACGCAAAATGCCGTCGTGGAAACAACAGTTTCCCGGTGTTGAAAAATTAAAAATCGCTGTCATGGGTTGTGTGGTCAATGGCCCTGGTGAAAGCCGCCACGCGGATATTGGCATAAGTCTTCCCGGATCATCGGAAGAACCTGTCGCGCCCGTCTATGAAAATGGTGAAAAAACCTGCACGTTAAAAGGAAATCATATTAAAGATGAATTTCTTTCCATCCTTGAAAAACACATTCAAACAAAATTCGGTTAATATTTAAAAAGGTGAGATTAGTAAAGTTTCAAGCACTTCAAGATTGTGCCCGTCGGGTTTTACTTTGTGGAAAATCTTGAGGATGGTTCCGTCTTTTTCGATGACGAACGTTTTTCGGTCAACACCCATATATTTACGTCCATACATGCTTTTTTCAATCCATACACCATAATCCTGGCAAGTCTTTTTATCCTCATCGCTTAATAAAATAAAGGGAAGATCGAATTTTTTAATAAATTTTTCATGATGTTTGATTGGATCAGGACTGACCCCCAGCACGACGGCATTTTGTGAAATAAAAGCATCAATTTCATCTCTAAATCCACAGGCCTCGACGGTGCAACCGGGGGTATCGTCTTTTGGATAGAAATAGAGGACCACACGATTTTTATTTTTAAAATCTTCGAGAGATATAACGGTTCCGTTACTGGCAGGTAAAGAAAAGAGAGGAGCTTGCTCGCCTTCTTTTAACATAATGTTTTACCCTTTAATACTGTTTCCATTGTTTGGTTGATGGATCATATTTTACCAATTGAATGCGGTCTTTTGATAGGCCATCTTCAAGCGGCCAGGAAGTCACTTCGAGTTTATTTCCATCGAGATCATAAAAATACAGCGACCAGGATTTTGGTCTTTTCTTGGCATATTCAATCCGGACATTATTTTTTTCTAAGTTCTGAATAAAGCTATCAAAATCATTAGCGTGAACGCGAAAAGAGAAATGATTAGCGCCCAATCCCGTGTGAGAGAAAGGATGTTCATCGTCGAGATTATCGGCTTGAATAATGCCGATCAAAGACGGGCCGGCATCCAAAAAATATTCCACACCTGGCTTAGAAGGTTCCCGATCTGTAATTCTTAATCCAATAACTTTTGTATAAAACTCGACGGATTTATCGATATTTTTTACATTGATCGCAACGTGATCAATCCCTAGAATCTTGATCATAACTTTATGCTCCGTTCAATTTTTTTTTGATTAAAAATGACATATTCTTTAAATCCGCAGGCTTTCACCAAATCATAAGCCCGTGTGAAATCCGCACCGACATCGACGGGATCATGAGCATCTGACCCAAATGTTAAAGGAATTTGATGCGCCGCATAAATTTTAAGGCAATTTTCCGCTGGATACTGTTCTTTACAAGGTTTACGCCAGCCAGATGTATTGATTTCAATTGCGACGCCTGTTTCTTTAAACACCTGAGCTGTTTTTGTAATTTCATCCGTTAAATCGATGGTAGCACGGTTCCCGAACTTTTTTACTAAATCACAATGGGCCATAATGTTGTACATGCCGGATTTGGCGCATTCCTGAAGCAGTTTATAGTAATCTCGATAGACGGTGTTGACGTCCTGTTGACTCCATTGTTTTCGCTGCGAAGGATCATCAAATCCCCAATCTTTAATAAAATGGACGGAACCGATTACATAATCATAAGGATAATCATCTAAAATCGCTTTCGTTTTGCTTTCATATCCCGGAATAAAGTCGGCCTCGATCGCCATTTTAATCCGCAATTCATTTTTGTATTCATGTTGAACATGTTCGATCATTTTATAATATTCCGGAAGCTGAGACATATTCATCGTGACCCCGGGATCAACCATGTGAACAAACGGAGCATGATCGGAAAATCCTATTTCTTGAAGGCCAACTTTTACAGCGTGACGAGCATACTCGGCGGGTAAGCCTAAGGCGTGGCCGCAAAGAGGAGTGTGCATGTGATAATCATTAATGGGGATCATAAATGTTCCTGATTTGAATAATAAAGGCGTATTATAACATAGATGTTTTTCCGCACAAGTGAGAATTAAGCATCCTATGAGGATCATTCCCGTTTTGTTTCGGTTTGCGGATTGACTTCATTTTAGGGCTATGTTATGATTCACTGCTTATGAAGAGAAAATCACTTAGACAATGTGCATTAGTGACCGGCGGATCTAAACGAATTGGCAAGGCCATCAGTATCAAATTGGCTGAAATGGGTTATGATATCGCCATCCACTACAATAACTCCAAAAAAGAGGCCCGCGACCTTTCCAATGAACTGAAAGAAAAAGGGGCTGAAGCTGATATTTTCTCTTGTGATTTGAATGATCGCGATCAAACCAAAAATTTAATCCCTTCGGTCGTAAAACGCTTTCTCAATCTATCTGTTTTGGTTAATAATGCGTCGATGTTTAAACCAGACAGCTTACTCACGGCTACTACCAATCAATTAGAACAGCATTTTCAAATTCATGTTGAAACGCCTTTTTTATTGACCCAAACATTTGCCAAAATATGTAAGAAAGGTCTCATAATCAACATTCTTGATACGAATATTACCAAATCGTCGACGAAGCATTTTACTTATTTATTATCTAAAAAAAATCTTTTGAATCTGACAACAATGTCGGCGGTGGAGTTAGCGCCACATATTCGGGTTAATGGCATTGCTCCTGGACTTATTCTTCCGCCGGAAGAAAAATCGGCTGAATATCTTAATCGGTTAGCTAAAAAGGTTCCTCTAAAACGCAAGGGTTCCGTTGACAATATAACTCAAACGATACAATTTTTAATCGAAAATGATTATCTGACCGGTCAAGTTATTTTTGCCGACGGCGGGGAGCATTTACTTTAATTTAAGGGAATTACTATGGCCAGCATACATATAGAGAACATCCGTCTTCGAACCATTATCGGTATCAACGACTGGGAACGAGAACATAAACAAGATATCATCATTAATATTCATATTCATTTTGATCCAAAGAAATCTATTCAATCCGATAACATTAAAGATACAATCGACTATAAAACGATCACCAAGAAGGTTATTGATCTCGTTGAACAATCCAATTATTATTTAATCGAAAAATTAGCGGATGCCATTTTAAATGTCGTTATGGATGATCCCCTTATTATGGAAACGACGGTCAAAGTGGATAAGCCTTTTGCGCTCAGATTTACCGACAGCGTATCTATTGAATTAACAAAAAAGCGACCATGAAAAATAAAGTCGTATTAGGTTTAGGATCAAATATTGACCCCGACGAAAATATTGAAAAAGCGCGCCAATTGCTTCATCAAAATTTTCACGTTTTAAGCGAATCGGACTATATCTCGACCAAACCGGTTGGATATACTCAACAGGATGATTTCATCAATGGATCCATTTACATTGAAACTGATTTTACTCAGGAAGAACTTGTTCAGCATTTAAAATCGATGGAAAAAATTTTAGGCCGACGACGTTCCGAAATCAAGTTTGGCCCAAGAACTATTGATTTAGATTTGATTGTTTTTAACGGCCGTGTCGTGGACCAGGACTTTTATGAACGTGATTTTCTTAAAAAATCGGTACTCCAACTAATTCCTGACTTAAATTATTAATATGTTTCCTTACTTATTCGTCCTTTTTATTGCCTTTTTAACCCTTGAGCTCTACGTAATAATAGAGGTAGGTAGCAGCATTGGTGCTTTCAACGCTCTTGTATTGCTGATCGTCATGGGTATGGTCGGCGCTTTTTTGGCAAGAATTCAGGGATTTATTATTCTTAATAAAATAAATTTGAGTTTAGAGCGCGGCCAATTACCCAGTTCAGAACTTATGGATGGGCTGATGATCTTAAGCGGAGGCGTGCTTTTAATCATCCCCGGTTTTGTTTCTGATGTGATGGGACTCTGTTTATTGATCCCCGCGACACGATCTATTATCAAATTGTTCATTCAGAAGAAGATGGAAACGATGATTAAGACCGGCCAAACTGTACATATTCAAAGAAAGAAGAATATACCGGGAAATTATGATGATATTGATATTTAAATTTATTTTTCTTGAAATGTAAAAATAGCTTGCTATTATATCGATAAATTATTTTATGAAAGATAAATTTTATGCGATTTAAAAATAAAGTAGTAGTGGTCACTGGATCAACTCGCGGAATCGGAAAAGAAATCGCTTGGAATTTTGCCAAGAATGGAGCGATAGCGATTATTATGGGTCGGGATGGTGATTTGGCCGCGAAAGTTTCCGACGAAATACGCACAGAAGGCTTTCAGGCTGATGCATTTGCCTGCGATGTCACAAATTTGCAAAATGTCACGGAAATCATGAACAAAATTCTTGACAAATATAAGAGCATTGATATATTAGTTAACAACGCAGGCATTACCAAAGATAATTTGTTGCTTCGGATGAGTGAATCCGATTGGGATGATGTGATGAACATCAATCTCAAAGGAGTTTTCAACTGCACGAAGGTCGTTACAAAGGCAATGTTGAAAGCAAAACAAGGAAAAATTATCAATATTTCGTCGATCATTGGGATTGTTGGTAATAACGGACAAGCAAATTACGCGGCAAGTAAGGCGGGAATGATCGGTTTTACAAAATCTGTTGCCAAAGAATTTGCCTCTCGAGGGATAACGGTAAATAACGTAGCTCCAGGATATATTGAAACAGATATGACGGCTCAACTCAAAAATTCTGCACAAGAAGATCTACTCAAGAAAATACCATTAGGAAAATTTGGAAAACCCAGCGATGTCGCTGGAACTTGTCTATTTTTAGCTTCAGATGAGGCTAATTATATAACAGGACAAACAATCGCGGTCGATGGTGGGATGGCGATTTAATTTTTAGATAGTAACTTTCTAAGGAGGAATATACATGGCAGTTGAAGAAAAAATAAAATCAATCATCGCTGAACAACTTGGTGTTAAAGAAGAAGAAGTGACACCTGAAGCATCGTTTATTGATGACCTTGGCGCTGATTCATTAGATACCGTGGAATTAATCATGGCCTTAGAAGAAGAGTTTAGCGTTGAAATTCCTGATGAAGATGCGGAAAAAATGACAACAGTTGGTGATGCAATTAAATACATCAATGAAAAGGGAAACGCAAACGCCTAATTGGTTTGTGAATTTCAGTCTTAAGATATAAAAATGTGCCTCGGCGTTCTCGCCGAGGCCTTATCTTTAATAATATGGAAAAAAAACGCATAGTCATTACAGGGTTGGGTGTCATTTCACCAAATGGAATGAATGTCGAAAGTTTTTGGGAATCCCTCAAAGCTGGAAAAAGCGGAATCACCAAAATCACCCATTTTGATGTTAGCCAATTTGACTCAAGAATTGCCGGCCATATCCACGATTACGATCCTCTCAATTATTTTAATTCTAAAGACGCCAGAAATTTATCACGTTTTGTTCAATTCGCCGCTGTTGCCAGTCGGGAAGCTGTAAAAAACGCCCAATTAAACATGGACGCAGTTGACCGTGACCGCGTTGGTGTTTTGCTTGGTTCTGGTATAGGAAGTATAGGTACAGCCGAATCAGAACATCAAAAATTTATTGATAAAGGCCCTAGCCGCTTATCGCCACATTTGATTCCAAAAATCATTATTAACGAAGCCGCTGGGCAAGTTTCCATTGAAATGGGAGCGCGTGGACCAGCCACCTGTGTTGCGACAGCTTGCGCAACCGCTACAAATGCGATTGGGGATGCATTTAGATTTTTGCAATATGGTGATGTTGATGTCATGTTGGTTGGAGGAACAGAAAGTGCGACGACTATACTGGGAGTTGGTGGATTTTGTGCACTCAAAGCATTAAGTCAGCGTAATGATGACCCCCAAGGAGCATCGCGCCCATTCGACAAAGATCGCGATGGATTTGTCATGGCTGAAGGGGCTGGTGTTGCTGTCATTGAAACATTAGAACATGCAAAAAAAAGAGGTGCTCCGATATTAGCCGAATTGGTTGGGTATGGACGGACATCTGATGCCTATCATATTACCGCACCCGATGCAAGTGGCCGCGGAGCTCAAAAGGCCATGGAATTTGCCATGAAAGATGCAGGTTTAACTCCTCAAGAAATTTCCTATATCAATGCACACGGTACTTCGACTTATTTGAATGATAAAGTCGAAACATTGGCGATTAAAAATGCGTTTGGTGACTATGCTAAAAAAGTTCCTGTTAGTTCTACGAAATCAATGACAGGCCACCTATTAGGTGCGGCTGGTGGTGTAGAGTTTGCTGCCTGTGTTCTCGCTGTCCGCGATGACATTATTCCTCCGACGATTAATTATAAGAACCCAGATCCCGAATGTGATCTCGACTATGTTCCGAACGAGGCCAGAAGGGTTAAAGTTTTGACGGCCATGTCCAACTCACTCGGTTTTGGCGGTCATAATGCCAGCATCATTGTTAAAAAATTCAAAGAGTAATTTTTTGTTGTAAATATAAAATGCGGCTTAGAGATTAGGCACGCATATTTTTTTGATAAGGAAAATAATGAAAAATTATAAAATAGCGGTTATTGGCGGTGACGGGATTGGACCTGAAGTCATTCGTGAAGGATTAAAAGTACTCGACGCTGCTTCTAAAAAATTTCAATTTCAAATTACCACAACGCCTTTTAATTTCGGCGGTGAACGATATTTGAAAACAGGTGAAATTCTTGCCGATAAAGAAATCGAACAATTAAAGAATTTTGACGCCATTTTTCTTGGCGGAATTGGTCATCCGTCGGTTAAACCCGGCATTCTCGAACGCGGAATTTTATTAAAATTACGATTTGATTTAGATCTTTATATTAATTTGCGTCCGGTTAAGCTTTATGAAAATGTTGAGTCACCGTTAAAAGGAAAAACACCGGCTGATATTGATTATGTGGTTTTCCGCGAAAATACGGGAGATGTTTATACCGGCGTAGGAGAAGTCAAAGACAAGGGAACAAAAAATGAAGTAGCTGTTCAGTCGATGATTTATTCATATCATAAAGTGGAGCGTTGTGTTCGTTATGCCTTTGAAACATTGAAAAAACGCCATGAGCAGGATCCTTGGAAGGGCCTTTCCGCCGAGGAAAAATCAAAAGGATATTACGCCAAATTAACGTTATGCGGAAAAACGAATGTATTAACGTATGTTTTTGATTTATGGCAACGTGTTTTCGATGAAGTCGCGAAAGATTTTCCGGGCGTAGCAAAAGATTATTGCCATGTGGACGCTATTTGCATTTATATGATCGAAGATCCCAAACGATTTAACGGCATTGTCACGACCAATATGTTCGGGGATATTATTACGGATTTAGCCGCTGTTACTCAAGGCGGAATGGGTGTTGCTCCGAGCGGAAACATTAATCCTAATGGTGTGAGTATGTTTGAACCGGTTCACGGGACAGCGCCATCTTTTGCTGGAAAAGGTGTTATCAACCCCATTGCAACCATTTTAACAGCGGTCATGATGTTGAATCATCTTGGTGAAGCAAAGGCAGCGGCAAGTATTGAAACAGCGACGCGAGAAGTTATCAAAAAAATGAAATCTATGCTGGTTGGCCAAATGGGATATTCAACCGCTGATATTGGTAATATGATTGCAGAACGAATTTAATATAGGAGTAATAGAAAATGAAAAAATATAATGTTGCTATCGTCGGAATTCGAGGTGCAGTTGGACAAGAAATGTTAAGTATCTTGAAAGAACGCAAATTTCCCGTCGATCAAATTCGATTATTTTCAACCAGCTTAGAAGAAGATCAAAAGATCGATGGTCAACTGTATGAAACGGTTAACGAAAAAAATGCCAAGGAAAAATTTAAAGGTGTGCATATCGGGTTATTCTCACCGGGAGCAAATGTAAGTAAAGTCATTGCGCCATTAGCTGCTCAAGCCGGATGTATTGTTATTGATAATACCAGCGCATTTCGTATGGATGATGATGTTCCATTGGTTGTCCCTGAAGTTAATCCGGAAGATATCAAAAAACAAAAAGGGATTATCGCGAATCCAAATTGCTCAACGATACAAATGCTTGTCGCGCTTAAACCTTTACATGATTATTCCAAAATAAAAAGAATTGTTGTTTCTACTTATCAATCTGTTTCGGGCGCCGGTTCAGCGGCAATCGAAGAATTTGAAAATCAAAGTAAAGGTGACCGCACTGTTAAAGCTTTTAATTATCAGATCGTCCGTAATCTTATTCCTCAGATCGACGTACCGATGGACAATTTCTATACTAAAGAAGAAATGAAAATGGTGAATGAAACTAAAAAGATCATGCACGATAAAAATATCAAGGTCACAGCGACATGTGTGCGTGTTCCGGTATTACGGGCGCATTCCGAGTCAGTTAATATTGAAACCAAAGAAAAAATTACCCGAGCCAAAGCGATTGAACTTTTACGTAAGGCGGAAGGCGTTACCGTCGTCGATGATCTAAAGAAGAATAAATATCCTTTGCCTCTCGATGTTCAAGGAAAAGATGATACATTCGTCGGACGGATTCGCGAAGATGAATCCATTAAGAATGGTTTAAACATGTGGATTGTCGCCGACAACTTGCGAAAAGGTGCTGCGCTTAACGCCGTTCAAATCGCCGAGAAAATCCTTAAGTATAAATTGATTTAGTGTTTTACCGACCATCATGCCGAATATTAAATTAACGATTGAATATGATGGGACACAATTCAAGGGCTGGCAGATACAACCAAAAGATGAACGCACCGTCCAGGGATTAATCACCGAAACATTTTATAAAATTTTTAAAGAAAAAATAAAATTGATTGGATCAGGGCGTACCGACAGCGGTGTTCATGCCTTAGGTCAGGTGGCTAATTTTCAAACTCAATGTGAAAAATCACCGACGGAAATTCGAAACGCCTTAAACGCTTATTTGCCGACGGATATAAGCATTGTCAACGCAGTAAAAGTTTCTGATGATTTCCATGCTCAGTACAGTGTTAAATCAAAGACGTACCGATATACAATATTCAACCGTGATGTTCGATCGGCTGTTCAACAAAATCACGCGCTTTTATTTCCGTACGATTTAGATTTAAATCTTATGAAATTTGAAGCTCAGAGTTTAATCGGCACGCATGATTTTACTTCCTTCAAAGGAAATAACCGTTCGGAAAAAGAAGAAAATAATGTTCGAACGATTTATTCAATTAAGATTACAAAAAAAAATAACCTAATTTTGATTGATGTAACTGCCAATGGTTTTCTTTATAAGATGGTCCGCAATATTGTTGGAATGTTGTTGGAAGTTGGATCGGGAAGAGTTCCTAAGGGGCGCAGTACCAATGTCTTAAAGAAAAAAGATCGTACTTTGTCAGCGTATACAGCGAAAGCGCACGGTTTAACACTTTTAAAGGTCAAATATTAATCGATAATAAATAAAATTTATGATTGACAATCAAGCGCAAAATGATATACTTCACATTCATATTCATATAAAGCATTAGGATTGTAATTATTTAAGGACGAACGATGACACAAAAAACTTTTATGGCTAAATCTAATGAAGTCGAACGAAAATGCTATTTGATCGACGCCAAGGATAAAGTTCTTGGTAAAGTAGCAACAAAGGCGGCTGACATTTTACGTGGAAAACACAAAGTAATTTATACTCCGCATGCGGATACGGGCGACCAAGTCATTATTATTAATGCCGAAAAAGTTGCTGTAACCGGCAACAAACTTGAAACTAAAGAATATCAAAAATATTCAGGTTTTCCGTCAGGACAAAGAATTATTAAATTAAAAGATTTTATGAAAAAGTCTCCAACAAAAGTCATACAATTAGCCATCAACCGTATGATCCCATCTGGGGCGCTTGGAAATAAAGCAAAATCAAAATTAAAAATCTACGTTGGTGACAAACATCCTCACCAAGCACAAAAACCCATTTTATTAGAAGTATAGGAGATTATCACAGTGGTTGAGATCGTAAAATACGGAGCTACCGGTCGTCGAAAAAGTTCAGTCGCACGCGTCAATATTATGCCGGGTGATGGCCAGATTCGCGTTAACAAACGTGCATTTAAAGAATATTTTCCACGCGAGACAGATCAAATTATTATTTTAGAACCTATGAAATTGACTAATACTTTAGGAAAATTTGACATTGAAGTTCAAGTATCTGGTGGCGGATTGACCGGCCAAGCAGGTGCTTTTCGTTTAGGTTTATCCCGCGCATTAACTCAATGTGATCAAGAAAACAAACCCATCTTAAAAAAATCCCTTATGCTCAGGCGCGATCCAAGAATGAAGGAAAGAAAGAAACCAGGCCAAAAGGGAGCACGTAAGAAATTCCAGTGGGTCAAGCGTTAAGCGCTAATTAACAATAAGTAAGAATTTCAAACCTATCTCCCTTCTCAAAAGAGTTGACGAGATAGGTTTTTTATTTTATGATAACTTTTCAAATTTAAAAGAATTATAACCATTTATAAATTAATAACTTGAGGCAATTAAATGATTAAGGTCGGTATTATCGGTGTAAGCGGATATTCTGGATTTACCGCTTTAGATATTTTACTCAAACACCCGCACGTTCGAGTATCGTATGCTGGCGCTAATGATACCGAAGGCTATTTATCCGACATTTGGCCTCAATTAAAAAATCGGACGAATCTTCATTGTAAAAAATTCGACATTGAAACAGCTAAAGGTTGCGATGTTATCTTTTTAGCTGTTCCGCACACGGCTTCTATGGGAATTACCCCTAAACTACTGGCAGCTGGTTTAAAAGTCATTGATTTAAGCGGTGATTACCGACTAAATTCAACATCGGTATATGAAAAATGGTATCATGCCAAGCATACTGATCAAAAAAACCTGAAAAAAGCCGTTTACGGTCTTCCGGAGCTTTACCGCGAAAATATCCGCAAAGCTACACTGATCGCAAATCCCGGCTGTTATCCAACGGCCGCTATTTTAGGTTTAGCGCCGTTTTTGGCCACACATCAAGAATTAGTTGAATCTATTTATATTGATGCCAAATCTGGTGTATCCGGGGCAGGACGCAAGGCCTCAGTCCCATTAATTCATGCTGAGGTAAGTGAGAATTTTAAAGCCTACAAAGTCCTCAATCATCAGCACGCGCCGGAAATTGAGCTCTATTTATCTAAAATTAAGGGAAAGAAAACCAGAATTGAATTTGTTCCGCATTTATTGCCTGTTAACCGTGGAATTCTTGAAACAATTTATGTCCGATTAAATTCAAAAATTCAATTAGCGAAGTGTCATACTATTTACAAAAAATTCTATAAAACAGAACCGTTTGTCCGCGTCTACAATCTCGGCGAACAGGTTGAATTAAAGAATGTCGTCAAAACAAATTACTGTGATATCAGCCTTGCTTTAAACGCTGATAAAAATTTGCTTGTCATAACGTGTGTCATCGACAATCTCGTCAAGGGCGCGGCCGGACAAGCAGTGCAAAATATGAATTTGATGTTTGGTTTCAATGAAAGTGAAGGATTAGCATGAAAATAACTCATGGAGGAATAACACAGGCTAAAGGGTTTAAAGCGAATGGAATTTGGTGCGGAATCAAACGCTCCAAGAAAGAAGATCTGGCGCTCGTCGTCAGCGAAAATGTAGCTGACACAGCCTGTGTGTATACAAAAAGTTCTATCGTCGCTGCGCCTTTAATTGTTTGTAAAAAACATTTACGGAATAATAAGGCTCAAGCCATTATTGTTAACAGCGGCAATGCCAATTGCTTTACTGGGAAAAAAGGTTATCAAGATGCCGAACGTATGACAGAATTGGTGGCCAACGCCTTAAAAATAAAACAATCAGATGTACTTGTCACTTCGACCGGAATTATTGGAAAGCCTTTACCGATCGAACATGTTGAAACCGGGATGGATCATTTGGTTAAGGGTCTTTCTGATAAGGGCGGAGAAAAATTTGCTAAAGGAATTGTAACAACAGATACAGTTTTGAAAGAGAAATCCGTTCAAATTAAAATTGGTTCTTCAACGGTCAATATCGGTGGTTGCTGCAAAGGTTCAGGAATGATTGCTCCTAATATGGCCACAATGTTAGGATTCATTACAACGGATGCGGCGATTACACCGAAACTGTTAAAAATCGCTTTGAAAGAAGCGACGGAACAATCATTTAACTGTATCACCGTCGATGGCTGTATGAGTACCAATGATATGGTTGTCCTGATGGCTAATGGCCAGGCGGGAAATAAACCCATCGCTACTCAAGGAAAAGAGTTTAAATTATTTTGTGAAGCGTTAAATTTCGTTTGTCTTGATTTAGCAAAAAAAATCGTTTTAGATGGCGAAGGCGCAACGAAGTTTGTTCAAGTTCACGTCAAGGGCGCAAAAAATCATAAACAAGCTAAAGATATTGGATTAATGATTGCCAATTCCATGCTGGTTAAAACAGCGATTTATGGTTCAAATCCAAATTGGGGGCGCGTAGCTGCTGCCGTCGGAGCCTTGGGGATCAAACAAATAACTGAAGATCAGCTCAAGATTGATTTCAGCTCATTTAAAGAAAAAAATGTGATGATCACCACCACATTAAATATCGGTCCAGCGTCGGCGACCATTTTTACGTCTGACCTTTCTCACGAATACATTCGAATCAACACGGAGTACACCTAATATGAATGACGTTATTAAAAAAGCCAGCGTTTTGATTGAAGCAATTCCTTATATTCACGCCTTCCGACGAAAAGTTTTCGTTATTAAGTATGGGGGAAGCATATTAGACGATGCTAAAATTCGACATAATGTTTTGCAGGATATTGTTTTTTTAAGTTATGTCGGTATAAATACCATTCTTGTTCACGGCGGTGGCCCGGCCATCAGTTCTCGTCTTAAAGAAATGAATATCAAAAGTGAATTTCATGAAGGTATTCGCGTAACGGATAAACAAACTCTGGATATCGTCAGCGAAGAGCTTGATAGACTTAATCAATTAATCGTCGCTGAGATTAAAGCTTTAAAGGGCGATGTCACCGGACTACATGGACAAGAAAATATTATTCATGTAGAAAAGAAAATAGCAGTGAAGGATCTTGGATTTGTCGGTAGCGTATCGTCCGTCGATAAAAAGACTTTGGAAAAACACTTAAGAAACGGACATATCACCGTTGTATCACCCATGGGTGTAACCGTAGAAAAAGTTCCGCACAATATTAATGCTGATGAAGTCGCCAGCGCCATTGCTCATTCGATGAATGCAGAAAAATTGGTCTTGCTAACTAACGTACAAGGTGTTCTTAGAAACCCTACAGATCCGAATTCGCTCATTTCAACCTTAACGGTTTCTGAAATCAATGATTTAATTGAACAAAAGATTATTGACGGCGGAATGATCCCGAAAGTACGGTCTTGTATTGAAGCTTTAGAAGCTGGTGTCAAAAAGACGCACATTGTGGACGCGCGTATACAGCATGCCTTACTTCTTGAGTTTTTTACCAATGAAGGGATCGGAACTCAAATTATAAAAGAAAAAAGTAAAAAGAAATGAAAAAAGCTGAAGTTCTAAAAAATTATAATAAATATATTTTATCCACTTACACTCGAACGGAAGGCATTTTTGTCAAGGGAAAAGGAATGACTCTCGTCGATATTGACGGAAAGAAGTATCTTGATTTTTTTCCTGGTTGGGGAGTTAATAACGTTGGCCATTGTCACCCAAAGGTCATGTCGGCTGTCCGTGATCAAATAGGTAAACTCATTCATATTCCGAATAGTTTTTATCATTTAAATCAAGTTAAACTCGCTATGGAAATCGTTCGCAATTCATTTCCCGCCAAAGTATTTTTCTGTAATAGCGGAGCGGAAGGCTGCGAATCAGCCATTAAATTTGCGAGAATGTACGGACAAGAAAAACGTTATGAAATCATCACCATGGAAAAATCATTTCATGGACGAACATTAGGGGCGATGACAGCGACGGGACAGCCGGGTTATCAAAAAGGTTTTGCTCCACTACCGGCCGGGTTTAAATATGTTCCTTTTAATAACTACGAAGCGTTAGAACAAGCAATTACGCCAACAACCATCGGTATAATGCTCGAATTAATTCAAGGTGAGGGCGGGGTTAATATTGCTGATAAAGAATATATACAGAAAATTCGAAAGATTTGTGATGAAAAAAACATATTGCTGATTTTTGATGAAGTGCAAACCGGTATGGGCCGCACCGGCGAAATGTTCGCGTTTAAACATTATGGAGTGAAACCGGATTTGATGGTTTTAGCCAAAGCATTAGGTGGCGGTTTACCCATCGGTGCGCTCGTCGTAAAAGAAGAAATATCAGATACATTCAAGCCAGGAATGCACGCCTCAACATTCGGTGGTTCTCCACTTGTAACGAAAGCCGCGCTAGGTGTATTTAACGCGATTAAAGCCGATCACATGCTGAAAAACACCAAGATTATGGGCAAATACATATTGGATCAATTTATCAAATTAAAAGAAGATTTCCCTGTGATTAAAGCTGTGCGGGGGTGTGGATTAATGATCGGTATTGAATTAACAGTGGCCGGTAAACCCGTTTATGATGATTGTTTTAATAATGGTTTGATTATTAATTGTACGCAGGGAAATATACTTCGCATTATGCCGGCGCTTAATGTTACGAAGAAACAAGCGGACAAGGCGCTGTTCATCATACGCAAAGCCTTGGAGAATATAAAGCCATGAAAAAAAGAGATTTTATCAGCATTGACTGTTTAAGTAAGGAAGAAATTTTACGTTTATTTGGTACAGCGATGGAGATGAAACATGATCGTAGCCATTCTGCGAATTTATTAAAAGGGAAAACAATCGGTTTGATTTTCCAAAAACCATCGAATCGTACCCGCGTATCATTTGAGGTAGGTATTTCTCAGATGGCGGGAAATTGCGTGTATTTAGGGCCGGAAGAAATTAATTTGGGTATTCGTGAGTCAACCGCCGACGTGGCTAAAACATTGTCGCGTTATTTAAATGGTATCGTTGCCCGAACCTATGACCACGACGATGTAATTGAATTGGCGAAAAATGCTACTATACCGATTATCAATGGCTTATCTGATCTTTATCATCCCTGCCAAGGATTGACCGATATTTTTTCTATTCGAGAAAAGTTTAAAAGACTAGAGGGATTAACAATCGCCTACGTCGGAGATGGAAACAATGTATGTCATTCATTAATGTTAGGAGCGGCGAAATTGGGTGTAAATGTGAATATTTCCACTCCAAAAGGATATGAACCTAATTCGGTTATTGTTCAAGATGCGACAAAATTGGCTTTAGAATCACACGCGAATTTAACATTATTCAGTTCACCTCAAGACGCTGTACATAAAGCCCATGTCATTTATGCCGACGTGTGGGTCAGCATGGGGCAGGAAGATGAACGGGAAAAAAGATTAAAGGATTTTCAAGGATTTCAAATCAATTCAGAATTAGCGGCGTTGGCTGATCCAAATTATATTTTTATGCATTGTTTACCCGCTCATCGTGGTGAAGAAGTCACAGCTGATATTATCGATGGTCCGCACTCAATTGTTTTTGATCAAGCGGAAAACCGCTTACACATTCAAAAAGCAATTATGAATTTTATTTTTAACACCTGGTAAGGAGCAAGCTATGAAAAAAGTTGTATTAGCCTATTCGGGAGGATTAGACACATCCTGTATCATTCCTTGGCTAAAAAATAAAGGTTATGAAACGATTGCGTTCATTGCCGACGTCGGTCAAGGACAAGATTTCACGGCTATTAAGAAAAAAGCTATAAAGTCCGGGGCATCCAAAGCGATTTGCCTTAACCTTCAACAAGAATTGATTGAGGATTTTGCGTTAAAGGCATTAAGAGCCGGAGCGGCGTATGAAAATAAATATTTATTGGCGTGTGCATTATCTCGACCCTTGATTGCTAAACATCAGGTCGAAATTGCTTTAGAAGAAAAAGCGACAGGGTTGGTGCATGGTTGCACAGGAAAAGGGAATGATCAAGTCCGCTTTGAAACCGTTTATCGTTTGATGGCGCCGAAATTAGAAATCATTGCACCTGTCCGCGTTTGGGAATTTAAGACGCGTAATGAGGAAATGGATTATTTAAAATCACAAAATATTGAAATTGATGTTACGAAAAAAAGCCCTTACAGTATCGACATCAATTTGTACGGACGAGCCATTGAATGTGGTGTACTTGAAGATCCTTGGTGTGAACCGCCGGAAGAAATTTATGCCATGACAACGGATCCTTTAAAGACACCTAATACACCTGAGTATGTTGAAATCAGTTTTGAGAAAGGTATTCCTGTTAAGGTCGACGACAAAGCCTATAGTCCTGTTGCTATTGTTAAAAAGTTAAACGAGATCGGCGGACGTCATTCCATCGGGCGTGTTGATATGATCGAGAACCGCCTCGTCGGAATTAAATCTCGTGAAATTTATGAGAATCCGGGCGGCGCTTTATTAAACACAGCCCTTAGGGAGTTGGAATCTTTGGTTCTTGATCGAGATACGATGCGGCAAAAAGAAGTTTTATCGCAAAAATATGGTGAATTAACTTATAATGGCCTTTGGTTCACACCACTCAAAGAACAAATGGATTTATTTTTCGATAAAGTTCATGAAACCACGACGGGAACAGTGCGTTTAAAATTATTTAAGGGGTGTTGCCGAGTGGTGGGACGAAAATCGAAGTTTTCACGTTATAAAGAAAAATTAGCTACGTATGGAGAAGGTGATCAGTTTGATCAATCACTCGCCGCTGGTTTTAATCACCTGTGGGCGACGCCGTTCATGAAGTGAGGTTGTTATGGCAAAATTTTGGGGCAGCCGATTTAAAGGAAAAACTGATCAATTGGCCGATCAATTTAGTTTTAGTATCGGGTACGATTACCGTCTAGCTCTGTATGATTGTATCGGCGGAATTGCTCATGCCAAAATGCTTGGCAAGTGCAAAATCATTCCAAAATCTGATGCTGATAAAATTGTCAAAGGGCTTAAAGCGATTGGCCAAAAAATTCAAAACGGAAAATTTGAATTTGACGCGAATGAAGAAGATGTTCATTCGAATATTCAGTCCGTCCTGAAGAAAAATATCGGAACAGCGGCGGACAAGCTGCATACAGCCCGATCTCGAAATGATTTAATTGTTCTGGATATGAAGCTTTATTGCCTGGTGGAACTGAATTTGATTGTCGAAGCTATCACTGTTCTACAGAAATCAATTCTAAAATTTGCTACGAAACATAAAAAAACTCTTATTCCGGCTTATACTCATTTACAATCTGCGCAGGTTGTTCTATTAGCTCATCATATGTTGGCCTACGTTGAAATGTTAGAACGGGACAAAAGCCGTTTAAAAGATGCGATTGTCCGTATGGATGTTAATCCGCTGGGCAGCTGCGCCTTATCAGGAACAACTTTACCGACTGATCGAAAATGTGTGACAGAGTTATTAGGATTTTTAGCGACGAGCCAAAACAGTATGGACGCGGTCAGTGACCGAGACTTTATTATTGAATCGGTTTCACATCTGGCAATGATGGGGACGCATTTTTCACGAATAGCGGAAGATATGATTATTTGGGCAACGAGCGAATTTAATTTTGTTAATATTGACTGGTCTTTGTGCACGGGGTCATCCATCATGCCCCATAAGAAAAATCCGGATATTCTTGAATTAATCCGAGGAGAAAGTGCTACAATTCTAGGAAATTTAAACAAACTTTTCGTTTTATTAAAAGGATTGCCGTTGACGTATAATCGAGATCTTCAATTAGACAAGCCGCCTTTATTTGAATCCGTCGAGAAAATGCAAATGATTCTGCCATTATTGACAAAATTGTTTGATACTCTTAAAGTAAATGAATCAAAAATTGCGGAAAAACTGGATAATGAATCATTTTTCTCCGTCGATATGATGGAATATTTAATTTCAAAAGGTGTTTCCTACCGCGAAGCCCATGACACAATCGGGCGTTTAATTAAGGATTGCGCCGATAAAGGAAATAAAATTGTTGATTTGTCAGAGAAAGAATTAAAGAAGTATCATCTGAAACTCGATCATGGCGTAAAAAAATTATTGAATGCTGAATCATCCGTAAGAAATAAGAAATCCTTCGGTTCAACGTCGCCACAATCCATTGAACAACAACTTAAATTCTGGAAAAAGAACTTAAATTAATAAAGGTTAGTCATCCATGCACGATTTTAAATTTAAAAAGAATGAACTTTATTGTGAATCAGTTAAGATTTCAGACATTGTCGAGAAAATAGGCACACCGTGCTATGTTTACAGCCACAATACTTTAGTCGATCATTTCACAAAAATTAAAGAAGCTTTTAAAGACGTACAACCGCTGATTTGTTTCGCGATGAAGTCAAACGATAATCTCGCAGTCCTTAAAACATTAATCAACCAGGGAGCTGGATTCGATATTGTTTCCGTCGGAGAATTAAAGAAAGTCCTCTTGGCGGGGGCTGATCCGAAAAAGGTCGTATTTGCTTCTGTCGGGAAGACAGAAGAAGAGATCACCTTAGCCATGAATGCCGGGATATTACTCTTTAACGTCGAGTCACTGCCGGAATTGGATGAGATCAACCGTATCGCAAAGAAAAATAAAAAACATGTTAAAGTCGCTCTAAGAATTAATCCGGATGTAGCTGCGCCGACATATTCTCAGGTTGTGACAGGAACGTTAAAGAATAAATTCGGGATCGATTTAGCTACAGCTCAAAAAATCATGAAGCAGACCAAAAAATACACACATATACATTTTAGCGGATTACATGTTCATATTGGATCACAAATAACGACGGGGGAACCGTTTATCAAGGCTTTAGAAAAGGTCATTGAATTTCAGGAGAAATTAAAAGCCGACGGCATTCTTTTAGAATATTTGGATATGGGCGGTGGGCTGGGCATCATTTATAAGGATGAAAAGCCACAAACGGCTAAAATTTTCGCTGAGAATGTGCTGCCATTACTTAAAAAGACTGGTTTGAAAATTATTATGGAACCCGGACGCTTTATTTGCGGTAATGCGGGAATTTTTGTAACCAAGGTTCTCTATTTAAAGGATAATGGTGTTAAAAAATTCCTGATTGTTGACGGAGGGATGAATGATCTTATCCGACCGACACTATATGGGTCATATCATGAAATTGTTCCGCTTAAGAAAAAAACTGGAAAGAAAGTATTAATGGATGTTGTCGGACCTATTTGTGAAAGTGGTGATTTTTTTGCGAAAGACCGGCCGCTACCCATTTTAAAAAAGAATGATCTCATTGCTTTGATGAGCGCGGGCGCTTATTGCTCTGTTATGGCCAGTAACTACAACATGAGAGGAAATGTCCCGATTGCATTTGTGAAAGGTAACAAATACGAATTATCTCGTCAACGTCAAACATTTGATGAACTTGTTAAAGGTGAACGGATACCTAGTTTCCTAAAATAAAATACGATGAAAAGAATACAATTTGAAAAAATGGCCGGCGCGGGTAATGATTTCATTATCATTGACGCCAATAAAACGAAAATGAATTTCAAAAATCTAGCTTTGAGCGTTTGTGATCGTTCTAACGGCGTCGGAGCGGATGGTTTATTGTTATATAGTAAATCTCCAAAAGCCGATTATAAAATGCGCATTATTAACGCGGATGGTTCAGAAGCTGAAATGTGCGGTAATGGGGCACGTTGTATGGCCGCTTATATTGTCAAAAATGCGAAACCTCGAAAGAAAATATTCACCATGGAAACTTTAGCGGGTGTCCTCGAGGCGCAAGCTGTAGGAGAATCCGCTAATATACGTTTAAGCAATCCGAAAGATTATCGGCCGGATATTACTATTGAGGTCGATGGACGGGACATGAAGGTTCATTACATTGATACGGGCGTTCCGCATACCATTATTTTTGTCGAAGGCCTTGATAAGATCGACGTAAAAACGATTGGTTCAAAAATCCGTTTTCACGAAGAATTTAAACCCCGAGGAACAAATGCTAATTTTGTTCAAATTTTAGGACAAGATTTAGTCGATTGCCGCACGTATGAACGAGGTGTCGAAGATGAAACGAAGGCCTGCGGGACAGGAAGTGTGGCCGCTGCCATTGTGTCCTACTTATATTTAAACCCGGATATCATTAATAAGAAGAACGCTAAAATGAAAGTCCGCACCAAAAGTCAGGAAATTCTTAAAGTCACATTCGACATTAATGACTGTACAGTTACAAATGTTCATCTTCAGGGAAGCGCAAAATTTATTGCCAAAGGTGAATATTATTTTTAATGCATCGATGTTAATCAGTGGAGGTAATTATGTTTAAAGGATCAATCGTCGCTTTAGTCACACCTTTTAACGAAAAGGGTGTTGATGAAAGAAAAATATATGACCTTGTGAAATTTCAAATTGAAAACGGAACCAACGGAATTGTTCCTTGCGGAACGACCGGAGAATCTCCGACATTAACGACAGAAGAACATAATCGCGTCGTTGAAGTCACTGTTCAAGCTGTCAATAAAAAAATCCCGGTTATTGCAGGAACAGGATCAAATTCAACAGCGGAAGCGATTATGCTTACACAACACGCTGAACATGTTGGAGCAGATGGCGCTTTGGTTGTTACTCCTTATTATAATAAACCGACGCAAAAAGGATTGTATCTTCACTTTAAAGCCGTAGCGGACAGTGTAAAAATTCCGATCATTCTTTATAATATTGAAGGAAGAACCGCGAGAAATATTGAAACAGCGACGGTAGCTAAACTAGCCCGTGATTGTAAAAATATTATCGGCGTTAAAGAGGCGTCCGGTTCTTTAAAGCAAGTTGAAGAAGTCATTAAGGCTTGTGGTAAAAATTTTCTCATCCTTTCCGGTGATGATGCATTGACACTCCCGATGATGGAATTAGGCGGTAAAGGCGTTATTTCCGTCGTAGCTAATATTATTCCGAACGATGTTGTGACGATGATTGACCTTTATAACAGTGGAAAGAAAAAAGAAGCCTATGCGCTAAACGAAAAAATGTTGCCATTAATTGCCGCCATGTTTGTGGAAACAAATCCTATTCCGGTCAAAAAAGCCGTCGAGCTCCTTGGACTTTGTTCAGGAAATGTTCGTTTACCATTATGTGATATGGAAGATGAAAATTTGGAAAAAGTTAAAAACGCATTAGCTGCTTACGGCCTCACAGCGGCTGTTTAGGAAAATACTTATGATTAACTTAGCCATCAGTGGTGCACAAGGACGAATGGGACAGGCCATTACAAAAATGGCCTTGGCCGATCCTGCTTTTAAAGTGACAGTTCTTTTGGAACATAAAGATCATCCAAAAAATCGTGAAACTCTTCACGGAATCAAAATCTCGACGGACAATAGCGTTTTAAAAGGATGTGATGCTTTAATTGAATTCACTTTACCCGAAGGGACGATGGATAATGTAAAAACGGCGGCCAAGCATAAAGTTCCTATGGTTATTGGAACAACCGGTTTTACAGCTGAACAAACCGAAGAGATTAAAAAGGCTGCGAAGATCATTCCCATTGTTTTATCGACGAACATGTCGATTGGTGTGAATACCTTATTCAAAATGATTGAAATCGCCGCCACCAAGATTGATCCGGTTCATATTTCCTTGACGGAAACACATCATATTCATAAAAAAGACAAACCATCGGGTACAGCTAAAACAATGGCTGAAACCGCTGAGAAATTTTCAAAAATAAAATTGGCTAATATCGAATCCATTCGCGAAGGAGAAGTCATCGGGGATCATTCGATTCGTTTTGAATCCAATGAAGATGTGTTAACTATTTCACATCACGCCAAAGATCGTGGTATGTTCGCGAAAGGCGCTTTAACCGCCGCTAAATTTTTACAATCTAAAAAACCAGGACTTTATAACATGCAAGATGTTCTGGGCTTTAATTCATAGATTCAAGAAAGGAAAAACGTTTCATGAGTACTCAAACTGATCCAAGAATCGAATTTGCTGATCGTTTAAAAAATTTACCGCCATATTTATTCGTTGAAATCGATAAAGCTAAGCGAGCCGCCATAGCTCAGGGCCGGGACGTGATTAACTTAGGCATTGGTGATCCAGATTATCCGACACCAAAACATATTATCGAGGCATTAAAAAAAGCGGTGGACGACGGAAGTTATCATCATTATGCCCTCGACGCCGGTTTACCTGCTTTAAGAATAGAAATCGGATCATGGTTTAAAGCGCGGTTTAATGTATCTCTCGACACGGATACAGAAATTTATCCACTTATCGGTTCAAAAGAAGGGATCGCGCATTTACCGCTCGGCGTGATTAACCCAGGAGATAAAGTTTTATTGACCGATCCTGCCTATCCAGCGTATCGTCCAACGATTCAATTCGCCGGAGGCGTCATTGTTAATGTTCCTCTTGAAGAAAGTAAAGGTTGGTTGCCGGATATCAAATCGCTCGAACCGCATAAAGATGCCAAGATGATCGTTATCAATTATCCTAATAATCCGATTTCCGCCGTGGCGACAAGAAAATTTTATGAACAGTTAGTCGCTTTTGCCCGTGAAAACAGCATTATTATTTTGTCAGATATGGCCTATTCGGAAGTGTACTTCGATGGAAATAAACCATTAAGTATATTAGAAATTGATGGAGCTAAGGATGTTGCTATTGAGTTTCATTCCATGTCAAAAACATATTACATGACGGGATGGCGTTTAGGTTGGGCCTGCGGGAATGCGACTTTAATCGCGGCTTTATCCAAAGTTAAAACGAATTATGATTCCGGAATTTTTACGGCTATACAAGTCGCCGGTATTGCCGCTTTAAAAAGTGGCCCATCTGTAACAGAAAATATGCGCGCATTATATCAAGATCGACGTGATTGTTTAATCAGTGGATTAGAAAAAATTGGTTGGAGAATTCCTGCGCCTAAAGCCGCTTTTTATGTTTGGGCAAGAATTCCAAAAGGTTTTAAAACCTCCATGGAATGTTCCAAAGCATTCTTGGATAAAGCCGATATCGTCGCGACGCCGGGAAACGGCTTTGGTCCCGCCGGTGAAGGTTTCATCCGCATGGCTATTACCGTCGAATCAGAACGGCTTAAGCAAGCTATCGAACGATTAAAAAAGGTACTTTAGTTGACAAAAGTTTATCTCGGCATCGGTACTAATATGGGGAAACGTTTACAAAATATTCACCGTGCACTGGATTTGCTGGAAGAATATGATGTTAACGTTTTACGGATATCGACGGTCCTGGAAACCGAACCGGTCGGCGGTCCGCCGCAAAATAAATATTTAAACGCTGTTGTTGAAGCAGAAACCGCCTTGAAACCCCATCCATTATTGAACACATTAAAAAGAATTGAGCAGATTTTAGGACGTACGGGTACCGGACTCAATGGTCCGCGCCCAATCGATCTCGATATATTGCTATATGGCCAAAAAAAAATTAAAGATCCTGATCTTATTGTTCCTCATCCACGAATGCTTGAACGAAATTTTGTCATGCAGCCTTTAAAAGAAATCGCGCCGGATGTCGTTAACAAACTTAATTATGCAAATCTTTAATTCAATCATTCCCTTAAAGAAAAAAATTAAATATTTTACTCAAAATGAACTATCCATCGGATTTGTTCCGACGATGGGAGCGCTGCATGAGGGACACGCATCACTTTTACGCAGATCTCGACGAGAAAATGATATAAGCATTTTAAGCATTTACGTTAACCCCTCCCAATTTGATCACAAAAAAGAGGATTTCTCCTCGTATCCTCGAGATAAAAAAAAAGACATTTTATTGGCAAAGAAAGAAAATGTTGATATAATTTTTTTACCGTCGAACAAAATAATTTATCCGAAGGGATTTTGTTCTTATATTGTAAACGAAGGTTTGACCCAGACATTATGCGGACGATCGCGTCCCGGTCATTTCCGAGGGGTGACAACCATTGTTGGAAAATTATTAAATATCATTCAACCCAACACCGTTTACTTAGGACAAAAAGACGCCCAGCAAGCCATTGTTTTAACGCAAATGGTGAAGGATTTGAATTATCCGTGTAAAGTAAAGATATGTCCGACGGTGAGGGAAAAAGATGGTTTGGCGATGAGCTCACGAAACATATACTTATCGCCAAGTGAACGAAAGGAAGCAAGTATTCTTTACCAATCTTTAAAAGAATCTGCCGGTTTAATTAAAGCTGGAGAACGAAAAGCGCAAGCCATCACTTCATTTATCCGTACAAATATCCAAAAGAATACAAGCGCCGTCATTGATTACGTTGAATGCGTCCATACAGATAACTTACAACCGATAAAACAGATTAAAGGAAAGATATTGATTGCTCTAGCCGTAAAGTTTTCCAAGGCAAGACTGATTGACAATATTATGATCAACACACGATGAAGTCGGCCGGCTATAAAGTAAAAATCGGAATAATAGGTTGCGGCGCAATCGGTTCACGAATCGCTCAAGGTGTTTGCAAAGATATGCACAGAGATTCTAAGATTACCGGCTTATACGATATACAAACAACGAAAATCGACCAGTTAATCACAAATTTAAAACTTAAAAAGTCAATAAAAAAGACATCGATTGAGCAAATTATTGATTCTTCTGATTGCGTCGTCGAAGCCATCAGTTCTGAAGATACGCTTTCAATCATTGAAAGAATAATTAAAGGAAAAAAAAGCGTCCTAGTTATGAGCGTTGGAAAATTATTAAACGCCCAATATTTATATAATCTTGCCAGAAAAAATAAGTGTTATATTCTGCTCCCGTCGGGCGCTATTGCTGGTGTTGACGCCATTAAGGCGGCGAGCCTGGTCAATATCAAAAAAATTGTGCTGACAAGCCGTAAACCCCTTAAAGGTTTCATGTCCAATGCATATTTAGAGAGTAAAAAAATAAATCTCTCGACAATAAAAAAAGAAACCGTTTTGTTTGACGGTTCAGTTCAAGAAGCAGTAAAATTTTTTCCCCAAAATATTAATGTAGCCGCCACCATTGCCTTAGCTTCTCAGGCCCCGAAAAAATTACGCATAAAAATAATCGTATCACCTGAATATACAAAGAACGTTCACGAAATCGACATGGAAGGAGATTTCGGACGGATTTCTACGAGAACGGAAAATGTTGTTTGCCCGGATAATCCTAAGACTAGTTATCTTGCTGTTTTATCCGGTTTACAAACACTCAAGCAGTACTGTACAGGAATACTAATCGGAACCTAAATTAAACCAAGTAAAGGGGGTGAATGCATGGCTACGCAAAAAGTTGCAAAAGTAGGTGTTAAGAAAGAATCTGGATACCTATATTTCGTTGATAAAAACGGCGACGTTTCATGTGCGAAGATGGCCCGAGGCAACCAAAAGGGTGGTAAAGCTACTAAAGTTGCTAAGGTTGGATTAAAGAAAAAACCTGGTTTTCTATATTTCATAGATAAACAAGGTGATATCTCCGCCGCAAAAATGGTTCGTGGTGGTAAGAAAAAAACGACCAAAAAGAAAGCAGCAAAGAAAACAACAACAAAGAAGAAAGCTACAACAAAGAAAAAAGCTGCAAAAAGAAAATAGTTTGTCCGCTCAACATAAAACAGCCCTTATTTAATACAATAAGGGCTGTTTTTTTGTCGTCGAGAATTGGCTGTCATATTGACAATCATTCACGTTTCCCCTAATATATTCTTTTTATTTGAAAAGGGTCAAATATGAAACCTGAATACATCGTCATTCGACACGCCAAAGAACATAATTTAAAAAATTTAAGCCTTAAAATCCCACGGAATCAATTTGTCGTCGTGACCGGTTTAAGCGGTTCCGGAAAATCATCCCTCGCTTTTGATACGATTTATGCCGAAGGACAAAGGCGCTACGTCGAGAGTTTATCCGCTTATGCCCGGCAATTTCTTGAACAGCTTCAAAAGCCGGATGTTGAATCGATTGACGGTTTGTCGCCGACGATTTCCATCGAACAAAAAACCACCAGCCGAAATCCCCGTTCAACAGTAGCAACGCAGACAGAAATCAGTGATTATTTACGCCTTTTATTCTCGACGATCGGCGTTCCGCATGATCCAAAAACTGGCAAACCCATTGAAAAACAATCCGCTCAAGAAATTGTTGACCTAATTTTAACGGCTAAAGAAGGTACGAAAATTGTTATTCTCGGACCCATAATAAAGGGAAAGAAGGGAGAATACCGTCAAATCCCTAAAGAAATTGCCAAGGCCGGATTTGCCCGCATCCGTGTCGACGGAAAAATTCAAGAAATAACTGAACCTGTTAAATTAGATAAATATAAAATACATACGATTGAAGTTGTTGTTGATCGTATTTCCGTTAAGGAAGGGATCAAAAAAAGATTAACGGATTCTGTTGAGACAGCCTTAGAAGTTGGTGAAGGTTCCGTTACTATTTTTTATCCGGATCAAGATACAGAAAAAACTTTCAGTGAAAAATTTTCCAGTGAATCAGGTTTTAATATTGATGAAGTGACTCCGCGCTTATTTTCGTTTAACTCACCGTATGGAGCCTGTCCAAGCTGTAATGGATTGGGAACACGAATGGAAATTGATCCCGAGCTCCTCGTTCCCGACCGTGAAAAACCCTGGGTGAATGCGATTGCTCCTCGGACCAAGGGAAGAAGCCATTATTTAATGTATTACCGAGCTGTGATGCGCGAATTGGCGCAATTGCATGACGTAGATCCGTATACTAATTTTCAAGAATTAAAAAGTTCATTTATAAAAATTTTATTTTACGGTTCCGGTGATACGATTTGGGGAAAACCATATGAGGGTGTTATTCCTTATCTGGAACGCATGTTTACCACGACGGACAGCGATTGGTTGAAGGATGAGATCTCACGGTTCATGTCGATTTTACCATGCCCTACGTGTCATGGCGTACGTCTAAAACCAGAGGCGCTGGCTTTTAAGATTAATGGAATAAATATCGCCGAAATAAATAAATTTTCGATCAAAGAAGCCAAACAATATTTCACGTCGATGCAACTCAAAAAAGAGCAGGTGCAAATCAGCGAACAGATCATAAAGGAAATAAACCGCCGTCTTGATTTTTGTATTAACGTCGGTCTGGATTATTTAACGTTGGATCGGATGAGTTCGACGCTGTCTGGTGGAGAGGCGGAGCGGATTCGATTAGCCACGCAAGTCGGTTCCGGATTGACCGGCGTCATTTATATTCTCGACGAGCCCAGCATCGGCCTGCATCAAAAAGATAATCAACGTTTATTAGCCACATTACATTCATTGCGGGACATCGGCAATACCTTAATTGTCGTCGAACATGACGAAGAAACCATCCGTAAATCGGATTATATTATTGATTTGGGACCGGGGGCTGGAGAATATGGTGGAGAAATCATATATGCCGGAAAAACCGCAGGCATTTTAAAATCTAAAAAATCACTGACGGGACAATATTTGAACGGAACAATAAAAATCTCAACTCCGAATAAGCGTCGTTCTGTCGATCGTAAGCGTATGTTGAGCATCAAACAGGCCAGCGAAAACAATTTAAAAAATATTGATGTGGATATTCCTCTGGGATTATTTGTCTGTGTGACGGGGGTTTCCGGCTCAGGAAAATCAACACTGGTAAATGAAATTTTGTATAAGGCCTTAGCGAGAGCGATTTATCACTCAAAGGAAAAACCGGGTAAACATAAATCCATGACGGGCGTAAATCTGATCGACAAAATTATTGAAGTCGATCAATCTCCGATTGGACGCACGCCGAGATCGAATCCAGCGACGTACACAGGTTTATTCAGCCATATTAGGGATTTGTTTTGCCAAATACCCGAGGCAAAAATGCGCGGTTATAAACCAGGCCGTTTTAGTTTTAATGTGAAAGGTGGTCGCTGTGAGGCCTGCCAAGGCGACGGAATACGAAAAATTGAAATGCATTTTCTTCCTGATGTTTATGTGCAATGTGAAACATGTAAAGGAAAGAGATTTAATAAACAAACGTTAGAAATCCAATTTAAAGGTTATTCCATTAGCGACATCCTCGACATCTCAGTTACTGATGGAATAAAATTATTTGATAATGTTCCGAAAATAAAAAATATATTATTAACACTTAATGATGTTGGCTTAGGTTATGTACGACTGGGACAACAAGCGACGACATTATCCGGTGGAGAGGCCCAGCGAGTCAAATTGGCGAGTGAATTACGTAAACAATCGACCGGCAATACGTTTTATATTTTAGATGAACCAACGACGGGACTTCATTTTGCCGATGTTGATAAGCTTCTTACCGTTTTACAGCGATTGGTCGACAAAGGTAATACCATCCTGGTAATAGAACATAACCTTGATATTATCAAAAACGCGGATTACATCATTGACCTTGGTCCCGACGGAGGAGATAAAGGCGGTCATGTTGTTTTCTCCGGAATACCGGAAGAGTTGATCGATAATAAGCAATCCCACACGGCAAAATATCTTAAGCCTTTATTAAATAAATAATTTCTAAATACAAAAACTGATATCTTCGATTCATTGAAATGTAAGTGAAAAGTGTTATAATACCCCGCATGTTCACCAAAATTAAACACCTAAGTATAATCTTCTTTGTGATTCTGTCTGTCAGCCTGATGGCTGCCTCTGCGTATCCTCAAAATACTGATAGCGAACTGTTTCAAGTGGCTCAAAAGGCCTTTGAAGATGGATTTCACGATGTCGCTATTCGTTATGTCAATAACTTATTAGAAGAATACCCTGAGACACAAAAGCGAATTCCGGCTCAATTGCTGCTCGGAAAATGTTATTTTTTTAAGGGTCAATATCTTAATGCCTTTGATATTTTCAATAATCTTTTGCAGTATACCGAGTACAAAGATGAGACATTATTCTGGCTGGGTGAAACCTACCTGAAAGGTGTGGATTATAAACAAGCTAAAAATCATTACCAACAGCTCATTGAACTTTATCCAGACTCAATATTTACACCGCAGGCATATTATTCGATTGGATGGATAGAGTTTGAAGAAAACAAATTTGATGAGGCGAGAAAAAATCTGGACGAACTGATCCGCCGTTTTCCGGAAAATACGCTGGTTGAAGATTCTGCGTTCAAAATCGGAGAAATTGAATATAATCAAAAAAATTACAATCAAACCATTGATGCCTTTACAAAATATATTGAAGATTTTCCCCACTCAACTAAAAAGGCAGAGGCTTTCTTTTATATAGCTGAATCTTTCTATTATTTAAACGATCCTTTGACGGCAATAACCTATTACGCCAAAACCGCTGAGATCTCCTATGATAATAAATTAATTCTTATGGCTAAAATAAGCCTTGGCTGGAGTTATTTAAAATTAGAAAAGTATAAACTGGCGGGTGAAAATTTTGATACCGCTTTACAGTTTTCCCAAGAAAAAAGTATCGTTTCCGACGACGTTTATCTCGGCCAGGCCACTCTGTTTACCCAGCTTAAAGAATTTGATCAAGCTTTAAAATATTATAAGCTCCTGATCGATACTTTCCCAAACAGCCGGCGGATAACTGAAGGTTATCTGGGGATGGCGAACATATATTATAATCTTGAAAAATATACGACCGCCGTCGAATATTATCAAAGAATTATTGCCATGTATAAAAATGACAAAACTTACACCGATATTCTTGAAAAAGCTTATTTTGGTTTAGCTTGGTCCTATTTAAAATTGAACAATATTGAAGCATCAGTTAAAAATTTTGAGGCCATAAAAGACAGGACCGACAGTAAGACGGTAAAAATCAGCGCCTTAACTCAAATCGGGGATGCCTATCAGGATTACGGAGAACTGGAGAAAGCTATACAATTTTACGATCAAATCTTACGCGATTATCCCGAGAGCCAGTACGCGGATTATGTGCAATACCGTCAAGGAATTGCCTTACTGAAGAATGATAAAATCGACGCGGCGACATTGTCGTTTCACACATTAAGATCAAATTTTCCTAATAGTCGATATTTAGCTGATGTTAATTATTATTTAGCGGTCGCGTATTTTAAAAAAGAAAATTGGGTGCTTGCTAAACATCAAATTCTTGAATTCCTGGAAAACCTTCCTTTAGAAAATGATTTAAACTCTGAATCGCTATACATACTTGGGCTTTCCCAATTTAATTTAAAAGAATACGATAACGCTACAGAGACATTCAAAAAGATTATAAAAAATTATCCACTTAAAAGAGATATGATTCGCACCGCCGAGATTGGCATCGCGAAATCGTTTTATGAAAAAGATGAGGCCGAAGAAGCCATCAAAGCCTTTAAACAAATTGTTTTTAAATATCCTGATTCTGAAGAATCTCAAGAATCTTTAATATGGCTGGGAGATTACTTCCTTGAAAAAGGACAATATCAAGTGGCGATTGATCATTATCAACAATTTGTAAAATCATTTCCGGGAAGCGAAAGCCTTTCTTTAATTTATTACGAACTCGGCCAATCATATGCGGCGCTGGAACAGTATGAACAAGCGTTGGTGGCTTTAAATAAAATCCCCGAGAAACCAAACAAAGATTTATATATCAAAGCTCGACTGGCCATTGCTGATATTTTCTCAAAAGATCTTGATCCCAAATCTGCACTTGAAACCTATGAAAATGTTATTACAACATCGCCGGAATTTAAACGCGATGCTTATGTGAAGATTGCCGACGTTCATTTAGCGAATAAAAATTATGAAAATGCCATTGCCGCTCTGAAAGAAGCGATGGGATCGACGACAAAAGTAAGCCTTTACAAAAATTCAGAAATTCAATTTAAGCTTGCCGATACTTATCAATTACTCAACCAATCAACGCAAGCGATTGATGAGTATATGAAAATACCATACCTATATCCCGATGATAAAAACTGGGTGGTTAAGGCCTATTTAAGAATCGGCCGAATTTTTGAAGATGAAGAAAAATGGGAAGAATCCATTCAAGCTTATCAAAAGGTTGTTGAGCTCAACGCTGACGAGACAAAGTTTGCAAAAGAGCGGCTAGAGTGGATTCATACAAACGCCAATAAATAGATTATGTAAGGGGAAAATATGGATAGTCTTGGACAATTAAACGCAATGTCAATATTGAAAAATGGCGGCCCGCTCATGATACCACTTTTATTGTGTTCCATTTTTGCGATAGGAATCATTTTAGAAAAACTTATTTATTTTTCCTCTATTAAAATTGATATTCAGCAATTTAAAACAAATGTTTTTGAACAGATTAAAAGCAATAAAATCAACGCTGCTTTGGATATATGTGAGCAGTATCAATCGCCGGTGGCTAAAATTTTTAAAGCCGGAATCATTAAATTTGGCGCAGGGAGAGCAGAAATCAAAGAACACATCGAAGACTCAAGTCTTTTTGAAATTCCAAAACTTGAAAGTCGGCTGGGGGCATTAGCGACCATTGCTCAGGTTTGTCCGCTCATCGGATTATTAGGAACAGTCATTGGAATTATATCTTGTTTCTACACGATTCAAGTAAAAACAGCCGCATTCAGTCCTATCACGCCCGGTGATATGTCGGGGGGAATTGCGCAAGCTTTAATAACGACCGCCGCTGGTTTACTGATCGCCATACCTGCCCACGTGGCCTATAATTATTTTGTCCACCGAATTAACCAAATAACCACAGAAATGGAACGGGCCGCTACTGAGCTGGTTAATTTTATGGGCCAACTACATGAAACCAGTGTTAACCAAATATGATTCAATTAAAAAGAAATTTAAGACTGCCTCCGAATTTACCCATAGATCCAGTACCGTTCATTACGGTAATTTTTCAGTTGATCTTTTTTTTTATTTTATCTTCTTTTACGTTCCAATCGGGAATTAATGTGAAACTGCCCAAGGCTCTGACGAGCGACTTGATTAAAGAAGATAATATTATAATCAAGATTACCGGGGAAAATATTACCTACTTGAATAATCAAGTGATTACCCAAAAGGAACTGGAACAGATTTTAGAAGAATCCACCGGCAAAAATTCTTCCGTTTTAATCAATGCTGACCGCAGAGCTTCATTTGGTAGAATTATGGATGTTTGGAACTCATGCAGAAATAAAGGAATTGAGAGAGTGAACATAGCCACCGAACAGGAAAATTAAAATGCCCGCTATTCAACTTAACCAGCTGCATTTAAAAACAATATTTTATTCTGTTATTTTACATTCTGTTGTTTTAGGTTTATTTGTTTTTATTGTTCCGGTGAAGGCATCATCCAATAAACCCATTTTTGTTTTCTTCGGCGCCATTTTGCAAAATACTAAGTTAACCGATTTATCGGCTTCTCAGAATAATCTATCCTCAGTATTATTGACTCCAAAACCTAATTTTTTATTAAAAACAGAAACACCCTATAATGACCGTTCTGTCTCAAAACCCGTTTATCGAGAAGCAATAAAATCGGCTCCAAAATTTACACCGAAGAAGGTCGAACCATTAACGGCACCGGTAGTCAAAAATGCAAACTTAAACAAAACGGAAAATCCTCCGTTACCGAGTCTTCCGGAGTATAAACCGCTTCGATTCCAAACAAAATGATATGATTACGATTACGTTAAATTGGGCTGTAGCCGCCTACATTTCTTTAGCCATGCTTCTTGTATTATCCCTTTGGATATTTTATAATTATCATGATAAAACAATTTCTCAAAAGTCAGACCAATTGGTGCAATGCCTGTTTTGCGGGCATCTTTTTTTTAATTATCTCGATTCTGAAATTTTAAGCTGTCCTTTATGTAAAAGTTATATCGATCCAAAGAAAGACCAGAGAAAACAAAGGAAAAAGAATAATGAAAATATTGCGGCCAATTAACAACGAAAAGGGAGTAGTTCTCATCACAGTCGTTGTGGTCATCATTATGATCCTTATGCTGGTCATGGCTTTAAGAGGGATGAATGTCAGCCAGACTTTACTTACGGAAGATGAATACAAACGTCTACAGAATCAACTGCTAGCTGAATCAACCGTCGCTTATATTTATGCTACTCAACAAAACCACCACCCACCTATGAGCGCTGCATATACAATTAATCTAAATGGCTTAGACCATGATGTAGAATACGAAATTTCTTCCGGTGGATTGTATGGATCCAACCTCGTTCAAATCGATGTAACTTATTAAATCCAATCTATTAAAGCCAAATTTAATTGACAATTCAATTGACAAGGTAAATCGATTATAGTGTAATGAAGTTTAGATAAATACATTATATTATTTATATTACTTAGCATTTTCGTCGAGTTTTCACCACTTTTAATCAAAAATCAAAACAACATTATTTTTCAATGACAGATAATAAACAAATCGGACTCTATTGGAGCGACAACCGAATTTTGTGTGTTGATGTTATCTCTGCTGAATCAACCCGCATACTCTCCATTCCCATTAAAATAAACGGCACCCTGCCTAAAGACGAAACCGCGGCTCCTGACCTGAAGCTTGTTTCCCAAGAACTTCAAAATTTTTTAAAAAATAATCGGATTAGTGCGGATGAGTATAATCTTGCTTTACCGACGAAAGACATCATTTTTCGCTCATTCGTTATTCCATGGATGCCGTCGCATGAAATTAAGGGGGCGGTAGAATTCGAAGCAGGAAAATATATTCCCTTTGGTTTAGATGAGTTGAAATACGCTTACCATGTTGTTCACATACAAGAAGCCACGCTTAAACGTCTCAAAATAATTTTTGTCGCTATCCGAAAAGACTCATTCGAAACCTACAAACAGATTTTGGAAAGCGCGTCCATTAACATCAAATCGATTGAACCCGCACAAATTTCTCTGATTCGAACCTTAACCGCAAAAAATGTATTGCCATCCGAGGGGGTTACCGCTGTTGTCGAACAAAACGTGGATAGCGGAAAAATTACCATCGTACAAAATAAAATTCCCTTATTTGTCAGAGAATTTCAAATCCGAAGTCCATCCGTAAACATGGATCAAATGCTCGCTGAAACAAATAAGACAACTAAATTCATCAATGAAATTAAAATTTCATTAGATTATTTTGCCCGTCAAGATAATGCCTTGTCCGCCAATCAAATCCTTTTAATAACGAACAATTTATCTGAAGGCTTGCCGGAGCAAATCAGTGCTGACCTTAGTTTAAAAGTGACAGCTTACTCGTCGAAAAATCTAATTGCTAATCACGATGCCGGAGATATTAATTATTTATGCGCATATGGCGCTGCAATTTTTGACAACATTAACCTCGGCGTTGATATTAATTTTTCGAACCAGAAACTTAAAAAAACAAGGACGAAAAATAAGAATGAACCCCGTAAAGCGCTGAATATTAAATTGCTTGTAACGGTCGCCTTAGCTTGTGCCGCGATTCTTTTGGCCGTGTTTTTCGTCACAACAAAAAAACTTAATCAATCACAAGCTGAAATCGATCGTTTTAAACAAGAACTTGGTGAGTTCGCAGATATGAAGGCAGAAAAAATTGACTTAAAAAACGCCGAAATGCTCAAAAAACAAAACAATTATGAATTGATTCGGATTAAAAGCACTATATCAAATTTCTTAACTCAAATTCCCGAATTATTGCCTACGGGCACTTGGCTGGAGGATTTTCAAATTAGTTATAAAGAAAGCGGATTTGAGAACAAGCCAGTTCTCATGCTGAATGGGTTGGCTTATCACGAAAACCCGAATGAACAATTTCGGCTCGTTTACCAATTTCAGAAAAATTTAAAAGAAACTAAAAAACTAACAGAAATTTTTACGAATATTGACATCTTGACGACGGAAGCTCGACGTCAAGATGACTTTGACGTAACGTACTTTAAAATAATCTGTAAATGATAAAAAATGAATTTTAAAGAAATCATCGACAAACTGCAAAGCGTTAATATTAAAGATCTCAAGGGTGTCGACTTGAGCGAGGCTCGAGATAAACTAAAAAGTCGGCCGAACGTTTTGATTATTATTGGTTTAGTGCTTGTTACTGGAACGGGGGTTGTACTTTTATATATCAACTTTATGCAAAAATCAATGAAGATCGCGCAAACTACAAAAACGTATAAAGAACAATGGGAATCGGCCAAAGTCAGCAAAACCGTTAAGGCAAAGTATGATAAATTTGTGGCTGATTTTCCAAAAAAAATTAGCGTCGACGATTTGATCGATAAAATATCGGCATTCGCAATCCAGCAAAATGTACAAATCATCGCTTTTTCACCCGCGCAAGAAGTATCAGATGATTATACAAAAATTTCGAAAATCAATATTGATGTTTCGACCGAAAGCTACGGTGATTTAATTAAATTTATGCAAAATATTGAGCAGTCTCCGTATGCGATCCGGGTAGACTCATGGCAGTCAAAATTAGAAAGTACGCCGCAATCATCTAAATCGGATAGTCGATCGCGTCGATCCGATGACCAAGAACTTGAAAAAGATACAATTGAAGAAAAACCAGCCATTCGGGTTACTATTGAACTAGCTGTTATTACCTTAGAGGATAAAAAAATAGTTAAAGAACCGGTTAAAAAGAAAGATAAAAAGAAAGTTAAGAAGAAGGATGAAAAACAAGATGAGCAGGATAAAAAAATATGAAAAAATATTTACTCATTATTCTGTTTACGTTTATATTTATATCAACCGTACGCATTCATTCGGGTGAATCAGCGACAGTAAAAAACCCGTTTACGCCGCAATTACCCAAAAAAATAAAAATAGTCGAGAAAAATGGGAAACCAACAGATAAAAAAATACTAAAAGATTCAACACCAAAAACAAATTCATCGCAATCCAAATCGTCAAAACAAAATAATGCGGAATCGAAAACCTCAAGTACTCCACAACCTAATTTTGTTGTCACAGGCATAATATGGAATTCAGACCGGCCTCAAGCCATTATTAACAGTCAGGTCCTTGATATCGGAGATTCCATTCAAGAATATAAAGTTGAATCAATTGAAAAAGAAGGAATCGTCATGTCAAATAAAGACATAAAAATGACGATTAAGCCTTAAAGGAGTTCCCATGAGATTAAAGCCCATCATCTGCATTTTTCTGTTTATGATCTCTATGCAACCATTGTGCGTGTCGGCGGATCAGTATTCCGGGATTGATCAATATTTATATCCTCAAAATCAGAAAACAATTTCAATGGATTTGAAAGGTGCCAACTTAAACGATGTCTTAAAAATGTTTTCCCAACAGTCGGGAATGAATTTTATTGCCGCTTCGGACGTATCAGCGTTAACCGTGAATCTTTATCTTGATCAGGTGCCGGTGGATGAAGCTTTAGAAAGAATATTGGCAGCCAATAATTTAACTTACGAATTACAGGAAAACGGAAAAATTTTTCTGGTTAAAAAATTAAAGGTCCCCGCCGTTGAACTCATGACACGAGTGTACCAGTTGAAAAATGCGACCATTCCGTCATCCAAACTTAATTCAACTCTATCTGCATTTGAAACTGCGAAAAAATCAACGGCCGGTTCTGATTCGGAAGGAATAGTAAGTGCCATAAAAGCTATCCTTACAGAAAATGGTCGCGTTATCGAATACGCGCGGACCAATAGCTTGGTGATTACGGATATACCAAGCCAATTCGATCATATCGAAAGAACCATAAAACGATTGGATGTGTCTATACCGCAAATTCTGATTGAGGTCGAAATGTTAGATATATCCAAGGGGACATCTGAACTGCTCGGCGCAAAATGGGGAAATACACCGCTCACTTTTAGCGGCGGATCTCAACGAGGATTACATCCTTTTGATTTTGATAACATTATTCAAGATAATGTTCTCCCCGAAGAGCAGATCCCTGGAGCAACGACGGAATTTCTGGAAGGTCAGGATTTAGGAAATGAAAGTAATCGTTATACAGCTAGCAATGTTTCTTTTGAAGGGCTATCCGTTATGTTACAGTTTTTACGAACTAAATCTGACACGCGCAGCTTGGCTCGTCCGAGAATTTTAACATTGAATAATGAAACAGCGGAAATCAGGATTAGTACTGATGAGGCCATCGGTGTCCAAAGCAGTACTAGCGGCGGTAGTTCGGCGACAGAATCCCTCACCGAGGCGGCTGAGCGTGCAAAAACGGGGATTATCCTAACGGTGACACCGCAAGCTAATATTGAAACCGGTGAAATTATCATGGCCATCGAGCCAAAAGTTATCGAGGCCTCGACGGCGTCAGGGTTTGTCGGAGCCCAAAATTACAAAAATACTGAGGAACGCGGAAGTAAATCGATCTTAAGAGTCAATGACGGTGATACGATTATCCTTGGCGGATTGTTACGGTCTGATGAAAGTGATATCCGGGAACATGTACCGGTTATGAGTAAAATTCCCGTCGTGGGAGCAGCCTTTAGACATAAAAATAAATCAGAAGCTGAACGTGAATTGATTATTTTTATTACACCGCAAATTTTGGATGAAAATTACGCCAAAGAAATTAATCCGACTAAACCCAAAAAAATTGTTAGGGAACAAGGCGATAGCGCCTATCGCGACGAAAACATTGAGCGGGAATTAACTTATATCGAAGGTAAAAATTAATCATGAAACTGCGTTTAGGCGAAATATTAGTCGAACAAGGGTTTATTACCGAGGCCCAATTAAAAAAAGCCATCGAAACCCAGAAGGCCGAAAAAGGACGGATTGGTGAAATTCTGATTAAGTCCGGGATTATCACCGAAGAAGACATGACCAGCGCTTTGGGGAGTCAATTAGGAATACCGTTCTATTCTTCCGATGATCCTGAATTATTACGGCCGAAACAAGATCAAGAACTGGAAAAAATAATTCCGGCGGATTTTGCCAAAAAAAATTCCGTCTTACCGCTTTCCAAAACTCTGAATTCTTTGACCTGCGCTGTATCAGACCCGTTAGACTTATTAATGATTGATAATCTTCGTCGGATCAGCGGATGTGATATTAATTTAATTTTAGCGTCTCAAACGATACTTCAGAAAGCCATTAATACTTTTTATTTCGGAGGAGGGGGCGACTCCAAAACTTCTTTGTTAGGAGCGGCCGTCGAAAGTTCTTTTGACAGCGATAATGTTGATCTAATCGTTTCCTCTAAAAATGAAACGTCGGACTTAAGTATTAATAAATTGATGGAAAAGGCTTCAGAGGCGCCGGTGATTAAACTCGTTGATTTGATCATCCGCCAGGCGATTGATGAGCGCGCCAGTGACATCCATATCGAACCGTTTGATAATGTACTGCATTTGCGTTATAGAATCGACGGAAGTTTGATTGAAATTCCTCCGCCATCGCCACATCTTCACTTGCCGATTGTATCAAGAATTAAGATTCTATCAAAACTTGATATTGCCGAAAAAAGGCTTCCACAGGACGGGGCGCTGTCTGCTAAACTCGAAAACAGAAAAGTTGATATCCGTGTTTCTACGGTCCCCACCGTGTGGGGCGAAAAAGTGGTTATGCGTATTCTTGATAAAGAAGCTGTGCCACTTAGTCTGACGAGTTTAGGATTTGCTCCAAAACAAGTTGAACAATTAAAAAAAGCTTTAGACTCTCCCTATGGTATGTTTTTTGTGACCGGACCGACGGGAAGCGGAAAATCAACGTCGCTGTATGCTGCCGTTAATGAAACCATAGATCCCACAAAAAATATTATGACCGCGGAAGATCCGGTGGAGTACCGATTGGAAGGAATCAACCAGGTATCGGTAAAAACAGAAATCGGTCTGACATTTGCGGTGGCGTTAAAAGCTTTTCTTCGTCAAGATCCGGACGTTATCATGGTCGGGGAAACGAGAGATCTGGAGACCGCATCGATTTGTGTCCGCGCCGCGTTAACGGGCCACTTAGTTCTCAGTACACTGCACACGAATGATTCCGCCTCAGCCATTACACGTCTCGTCGATATTGGGGTGCCAAACTATCTCATTACTCCGTCACTGATTCTTATATTAGCGCAACGTTTAGGTAAAAAATTATGCCCAAAATGTAAAGAGCCCTATGAACCCGTTCCCGAAAAACATGGCGGAACTGAATTTAAAAGTGATCTTATTTATAGAGCCAAAGGCTGCACAGAATGTAATAATATGGGCTATAAAGGACGTACAGTTATTGGTGAAGTTTTGGAAGTGAATGATGCTATAAAATTACTTATTGGAAAAAATTCCAGTCATCAAGAGTTGAAGGACGCTGCGAGAAAAAACGGAATGTTAACTCTCTTTGAATCCGGAATAAAGCTGGTCGAGCAAGGAATTACGAGTTACGAAGAAATTTGCCGGGTCAGTATCGAATAACCTGGAATTAACGTATGCCGAAATTTTCATATACGATCCGTGATCAAAACGGTAAAACCTTTAAGGACGTCATCGAAGGTTTTGACCGAAACTCCGTTGTCACTAATCTACAAAAACAGAATTATTTTGTCGTTAATGTTGTTGAGATTAAAACCGGCGGCTCCAAAAAAAATCCCTCCAAAATAAAAAAATTTAAATACAAAAAAGCTAAACTTACGGATCTATTAGCGTTTTCCAGGCAATTAGGAACAATGCTGGAAGCCGGCGTTACGTTAATCCGCAGCCTGGACGTAATCTTGGGACAAGTGGAAAGTCAACGTTTCCATGAAGCCTTAAAGCAAATAAGGATTGATGTTGAAAAAGGGGAATCACTGAGCTCAAGCTTGGCCAAACATCCTGAGATTTTTAACCCGTTTTGGATTAGTTTGATTGAGGTCGGGGAAGCCTCCGGTACCATTCCGACAGTACTAAGCAAACTAAATTTTTACTTAGAACAGCAAGCAAAATTTAAATCGATTATTATCAGTGGTGTTATTTATCCGGCAATTCTATTTAGCGTTTCGATGGGGGCAGTGGTTTTCTTTGCGCTGGTCGTGGGGCCTAAATTTGAAAGCATTTTCCACCAAATGGGTGCGGATTTGCCCATCATTACCAAAGTTCTCCTTGCTATTTTTAAATTTATTAAAGAAAAATTCTTCCTGATCATTTTGAGTATAGTCGCCGCTGTTTTTTTATTTAAAAAATATATCAAAACACACACGGGACGAATGCAGTTTGAAAAATTCCTATTTGGTCTCCCGGTATTCGGCGAGGTTTTTAAACTGATCATCGTAGAGCGTTTTACATCGCAAATGTCTATCCTGATCGATGCGGGCGTACCTATTCTTTATGCCTTGGATATCAGTGAACGATTGGTCGATAATGCAACCTGCGCCATTATTGTCTCAAACATTCGGGAGGGAGTAAAAAGCGGAGAACTGCTGGTCACACCGATGGAACGCAGTCAATTTTTTCCCGCCATGGCTGTGCAAATGATTATGGTCGGCGAAGAAACCGGAGAATTAAGTAAAATGCTTAAACATGTTTCACAGTATTATCAAAATATGGTGGAAACATTTATGGGCCGTTTCGCTACGATCGTTGAACCCTTCATGCTTGTTTTTATGGGCGCGGTTATAGGCACAATTGTCCTTGCCATGTTTTTACCGATGTTCAATTTATCACAATTAGGTGGCGGAAGCGGCGGTTAATCCTCGTAGAAAAATAATCAAGATTTTCTTTGATTAAAGATAGATATACTGTAAATTAATTATTAATAATTAGTTAGGTTATAAGCCAGGCCAGAAAAATATCAAAAACTAAAGACGTTTTCGATATTTGACAACATAATTCTAATATGTTATATCTTCTGTAG
>JAGOSC010000068.1 GCA_018062515.1 Candidatus Omnitrophota bacterium | reverse complement strand
ACACAAGCTTTTCAAGCTTGCAGCGCGGGTTCAAATCCCGCTGGGGTCATTTTTAACAAACCACTTAGTTTTATAACTAAGTGGTTTTTTTATTGTCTAGTAAAGGAGGAAGGCAATAAGAAAAACGAATGATAACATTGACGCCTTACGTAAATATCTGTAGAATGCAAGGTTAGGACGATATTTGGGGTAAATAAATTTTGGGGGAGGAGCTATGTCAAAGAGTCTATATATAACGGCCAGTGAAAGTGCTAGCGGAAAATCAGTGGTGGCGCTAGGCGTTATGGAAATGCTATGCCGGCATATCGCGCGGGTAGGTTTTTTTAGGCCGGTGATCACACCCGGCTCCTCCGGTGAGAAAGATAAAGATATTGAGTTGATCGCGAAACAGTTTGGTTTGAAAGCTTCTTACGAAGACATGTATTGTTTTACATCCAAGCAAGTCCAGGAATTAATTGCCGAAGGTAAGCGTGAACAAATTATCGAGCAGGTGATTGAGAAATACGGAAGTTTAAAAGATCGTTACGATTTTATATTGATCGAAGGAACAGATTATAATAGTTCAACCGCGGCTTATGAATTTGATATCAACGCCGAGCTTTGCAAAAACCTAGAAAGCCCGGTGCTCCTCGTCGTTACAGCTCACCAAAAGAGTATTGAACAAACCATCAGCATCGCTAAATTAGCCCTCGAATCACTGGCGACCAAAAATTGTGAAACAATTGCAACGGTAATTAATCGTGTCGATTCAGCTGACGCCGGCTCGCTGGTCAAACATCTTCAATATAGTGATTTAGCCAAAGAACAAATTGTCTGTGCTATTCCCGAAGAACCATATTTGGGATTTCCCACCGTCGAGCAAATTGCGCACCATCTTAATGCGCGTATTTTATTAAGAGGCGACCGCATGGACCGTCACGTCAGTCATTTTTCGGTGGCGGCGATGCAATTAAGAAATTTTCTGTTTCGTATTAAGAAGCGGGCTTTGATCATCACTCCCGGAGATCGAGCGGATGTGATCGTTGCTTGTTGCGCGGCTGTGGCGTCTAGACATTATGATAAGATTGCAGGCATTCTTTTAACCGGCGGCCTTGAACCGGAAGACTCCGTTTGGGATCTGGTTAAAGGTTTCCCTGAAATGGTTCCGGTGCTTGGTGTTGATGAAGACACATTCTCGACGGCAACGGCCGTAAATTCTATTCCATCCAAAATTGCTCCCGATGATTCTCGGAAAATCGCCCGCGCGCTATCTGTTTTTGAAAAGAATGTCCCGGTTAATCTCTTGCGAGAAAAAATTATCAAGTCGCATCCCAGCGTTTTAACGCCCAAGATTTTTGAATATCATTTGGTCCAAAAAGCACGAGAGCAGAAAAAAAATATTGTTTTACCCGAAGGTGAAGAAGAAAGAATCTTGACGGCAGCCGACATGCTTCTTCATCGTGATGTTGTTAACTTAACGATCTTAGGAAACGAAGCGGTGATTCGTCAAAAGGCTGATAAGTTAGGCTTGAACTTAGAAAAGGCGCGCATCATTGATTCAACACAATCAGAATGGCTGAATGGTTTTGCGGAAACGTATTATGAATTACGGAAAGCTAAAGGAATAACTAAAGAAAAATCATTAGATTTAATGAATGATCCAGTTTATTTTGCGACGATGATGGTTCATAAAGGTTTAGCTGATGGAATGGTTTCCGGGTCCATTCATAGCACAGCGTCGACGATTCGCCCGGCTTTTGAAATTATTAAAACGATGGAAGGATGTTCGGTTGTATCGAGCGTGTTTTTCATGTGCTTACCTGATCGTGTTTTAGTCTATGGTGATTGTGCCGTTAATCCCGATCCCGACGCAACACAGTTAGCGGAGATTGCCGTGAGTTCGGCTTTGACCGCGAAGGCTTTCGGTGTTGAACCGATTGTCGCCATGCTTTCCTATTCTTCCGGTGGTTCCGGAAAAGGCGCGGATGTTGAAAAGGTGCGTGAAGCAACTATGCTGGCCAAAGAAAAAGCGCAATCGCTTTATCCAGGAATGCTCATCGACGGACCGCTCCAATACGACGCGGCGGTTGATCCCGAAACAGCTCAAACAAAAATGCCTGACAGTCCCGTTGCCGGAAAAGCAACGGTTCTCATTTTTCCGGATTTGAACACGGGCAACAACACATATAAGGCCGTTCAGCGCACGGCGGGCGTCGTCGCTATCGGCCCGGTTCTTCAAGGATTAAAGAAACCGGTCAATGATCTTAGCAGAGGATGCACCGTGCCGGACATTTTTAACACAGTTGCGATTACCGCTATTCAGGCGCAGAGCTTGGCACCGACGGAGAAGAATGAAGATCCTTGTTATCAACACCGGTAGTTCGTCGATCAAATACGAATTGTTCGACGCTGATCATGAGAAAGTCTTGGCTGGCGGCGTTATAGAAAGAATCGGACAGCCGGAAAGCTTTTTACTCCACTTCTATAATAATCATAAAGGCCGGCAGGAAAAACGCGAAGAAGTTCTGATCCTCGATCATGCTGCCGGACTTAAGCGAGTTGCGGAACTTTTACAGGACCAGCAGTTCGGCGCCATTAAAGATCCCGTCGAGATTACGGCCGTCGGACATCGAGTTGTTCACGGCGGAGAATGTTTTAAAGCGCCGACTCATATTGATGAAGCTGTGATCGAGACGATTCGTGATCATATTGCATTAGCGCCATTGCATAATCCAGCTAATTTAAAGGGAATTGAAGTTGCGCGTGATGTTTTTCCGAACGCTTATCAAGTCGCTGTTTTTGATACGGCCTTTCATCAATCGATTCCACCGCGCGCTTTTCTTTACGCGCTTCCGATGGATCTTTATAAGAAGAATAAAATCAGGCGTTATGGATTTCACGGAATATCACACGCTTATGTATCTGACCAGGCTGCGCGCTGGCTTTCAAAGTCCCCGTCGGAAGTGAACATGATTACGGCTCATTTAGGCAACGGTTGCAGTATGGCGGCTATTCAAGGCGGACGATGCGTAGACACCTCGATGGGAATGACGCCGTTGGAAGGGTTGGTGATGGGGACACGTAGCGGCGATATCGACCCGGCGATCATTTTTTATTTGGCCGATCATTTAAAGATGTCGATAAAAGATATTAATACGCTTTTGAACAAGGAAAGCGGATTAAAAGGTCTTTGCGGTGAAAATGATGTTAGAGAAATCATAAAAAGATATGAAGCGAATGATGAACAAGCCAGACTCACCCTCGAGATTTGCGCGTATCGAATTAAGAAATATATCGGCGCGTATATCGCTGTCCTTGGGCGTTGTCATTGCCTTGTCTTTACCGCCGGTATCGGCGAGAGAAGCGTATTATTACGTTTCATGATTTTAAACGGCTTGGAACGGATGGGAATTGAGTTAGATTCGACGAGAAACGCATCGACCCAGGGCGGTATCCGCGAAATCAGCCGTGATGGAAGCCCGGTCAAGGTTTTGGTTATTCCGACGAATGAAGAATTAATGATTGCGCGGGCGACGAGAAATGTGGTTGAGAAAATTCTTTCCAAAACAGCAAAGTAAAATTTTAAACCAGCAATAAGGATAATTCAATGAAAAGACTTTCTTTAGAACAAGCAGAACAGTGGTTGCTTCATCACAAGGGCATGAAAAAAGAAGACCTTATTGTTTCTTTTAAAAGTAATCGGCAATATATTCTTTCCAAAGATCAGTACTCTGCGACGGCGAATGACAATTATAACGCGATTGCGCTGTCCATTCGGGACCGTATCGTCGAGCGCTGGATCGCTTCTCAACAAAGATATCATAAGGAAAATGTTAAACGTGTTTATTATCTTTCTCTCGAATTCTTAATCGGGCGTTTACTCGGAAACAATATGTATAATTTAGGGTTGGAAGATGAAGTAAAAGCAGCCATGACGGAACTCGGATTTGACTTGGATGAGCTGCGCGAAGAAGAGGTTGACGCTGGTTTGGGAAATGGAGGGCTCGGTCGATTAGCCGCGTGTTTTTTGGATTCCATGGCGACGCTGGGCATACCCTGCCACGGATATGGCATACGGTATGATTACGGAATTTTTAATCAAAAAATTGAGAATGGATATCAGGTTGAGCGTCCCGATGAATGGTTGCGATTGGGAAGTCCGTGGGAGTTTGCGCGATTAGAATACGCCGTTCCGATTAAGTTTTATGGAAAAATTAGTTCGCGAAAAAATGAACACGGTAATCTTATCTTCGAATGGACAGATACATCGGACGTATTGGCGGTTCCGTATGATATTCCCGTCGTCGGTTATAAAAACGATGTGGTTAATACCTTGCGTTTATGGTCAGCCCGCAGCACCGAGGATTTTGATTTCGGATATTTTAACAGCGGTGATTATGAATCAGCTGTTCTTCAAAAAATTTATTCCGAAAATATATCTAAAGTTCTTTATCCCAATGATCAAGTGTCGTCGGGACAAGAGCTTCGGTTAAGACAACAGTATTTTTTTGTCGCTGCTTCGATTGCGGATATCATTCGTCGGTTCCGTACGGAAAACAAAGATTTAACGCAATTACCGACAAAGGTGGTTATTCAACTGAATGATACTCACCCGACGCTGGCTATTCCTGAACTTATGCGCGTTCTTTTAGATCAGGAACATTTTGAGTGGGGGCCGGCTTGGAGCGTCGTCCAGAAAGTCTTTGCGTATACGAATCACACATTAATGCCCGAAGCCTTGGAATGTTGGCCCGTGAGTATGATGGAAAATCTTTTGCCGCGACATATGCAGATTATTTACGAAATTAACCGCCGGTTTTTAGAGAGCATTTCTACTCAGTTCCCGGGGAATGTTGAGCGTTTGCGGGATATGTCTATCATTCAAGAGGGTGATGTGAAAAAAGTTCGTATGGCGCATTTGGCGGTGGCAGGAAGTTTTTCAGTTAATGGTGTGTCGGCTCTGCACACGGAACTTCTTAAGACGCGTGTTCTAAAAGATTTTTATGTCAACAGCCCCGAGAAATTTAACAATAAAACCAATGGTATTACCCAAAGACGCTGGCTTCTTAAATCAAATCCGGCTTTATCAAAATTAATAACCGAAAAAATTGGTGACGGCTGGATTAAAGATCTCCAACAGTTGAAACAATTGGAAAAGCTTCTTGGCGATTCTGACTTTGTGAATCGATGGCAAGCGGTTAAACTGAAAAACAAAAAAGATTTAGCTAAATATATAGAAAAAACCCAAGGAATTGTCGTCGATCCAACCTCGCTATTTGATGTTCAAGTCAAACGTATACACGAATACAAACGACAATTATTATTCGCCCTTTTTATTTTGGAACAATACTTGCGCTTAAAGTACCGTCCGGATTCTTTTATTCAACCACGGACATTTATTATTGGCGGGAAAGCAGCTCCGGGATATCAAACAGCCAAACTTATTATTAAATTCATTAATAATATTGCTCATGTCGTTAACGCTGATAAAAGTATTAAAGGTCTGCTCAAAGTTGTTTTTCTCGAAAATTACCGTGTTTCTTTGGCGGAAAGAGTTTTTCCCGCCAGCGAACTTTCGGAACAAATTTCTTTGGCAGGCACAGAGGCCTCAGGAACCGGAAATATGAAATTCATGATCAATGGCGCACTCACCGCCGGAACATATGACGGAGCTAATATTGAAATGGCCGAGCAAGCCGGCATGGATAATATTTTTATTTTCGGATTAAGAACGCCGGAGGTGGAAGCTCTACGACATAAAGGTTATATTCCTCAAGATCATATTGTGGCCTGTCCGGCTTTATGGGAAGTCATCGCGCTGATTGAAAGTAATTATTTCTCGCTGGGAGAGACGGATCTCTTTCGGCCTTTGACGGATTCATTGCGGTGGCATGATCCATACATGATCTGCGCCGACTTTCAAGCGTATTGTAATACTCAGGAAAAAATTTCTTTAGCTTATCGTGATGCGACGGAATGGAATAAAAAATCCATTTTAAATGTTGCCCGGTCGGGCTTCTTTTCCAGCGACCGAACCATCAATGAATACGCGAAGAACATTTGGTTTAAATAATGTGGAGACGAACACTTCATTAATAAAATAAGTATGACTACGGAAAAGAAAAATAAACTTATTTTAGGCAGCGCCGGAAAAAATAATGCGAATGCGATTACTCTGGATATTGATCCGGAACATAATCCTGACGTCGTTCATGATTTAAATATTCTTCCCTATCCTTTCGATGATAACCAGTTTCAGGAAATCAATTGCCATCATGTTTTGGAGCATTTAAATGATTTGCCTCCGGTTATGGGCGAGCTGCACAGAATATGTCAGAAGGACGGATTGATATATATAGAAGTTCCTCATCATTCATCCTGGTGCGCAAATACGCCCCATCACAAACTTAGATTTAATTATTTCGGCTTTGATGATTATCTTCAGGATGAATACACTTGGCTAAAGGGAAGGAAATTCCATCTCATTAAAAAAGAGCTAACCTTTCACAGGGCGCATCGACGATTTCTCCTTCACAAAATATTTAATGCCTGTCCGACGGCATATGAACGTTTTTGGACTTATATTTTTCCTGCTGAGCATTTTAAAATCTGGATTCGCCCCATTAAACAGTGATCAGAATTCATTCAAATGTATGACATTATTTTTTATGAAGCTTTTCAAGAAGAACAGAATTTATTGAAAACTTTTTTGCCAAGTTCATTAAAAGCCGCGTTTTATTCAGATACGATACAAAAAGTTAATGAACAAGCGCCTGCAGGGAAAATAATTTGTATCCGAACACAGTCCATTATACCTAAGGGATGGCATGATAAGATCGACGCTGTATTGACGCGCAGCCAAGGATACGATCATCTCTTGAGAATGTTTAAAAATATTGAAAATCCGCCTAAACTCGGGTACTTAGGCCCTTACTGCAGCCGCGCCGTCGCTGAACACGCTATTTTAAGTATGCTTGTTTTGGTCAGGAAATTAAAAAGTCAAATGAATGGATTTTCAACATTTAATCGAGAAGGATTAACCGGCTTAGAGTTGTCTGGACGAAAAGTACTCGTGGCTGGTGTCGGAGAGATAGGCGCACATATCGTTGATTTAGCCAAATCTTTAAATATGGATGTTAAAGCCGTTGATATCGAACCACAAAAAGAAGATACTGAATACATTGATTTGAAAGAAGGTATCCATTGGGCGGAGATTGTTTTTTGCGCGCTGCCTTTGACAGACGATACCGCCGGATACTTCAGTTATAAACTTTTCAAGCTTTCTAAAAAGAAACCGTATTTTATAAATATTTCTCGTGGAGAGATTTCGCCTTTTGAAGATTTGGTTAAATTGCTGGATGAGAAAATTTTGTCAGGAGTCGGCTTAGATGTTTATCAAGATGAAAGTACGGTAGCGGAAGAATTAAGAAAAGGGACTACGCACAGTGATTATGCCAAAAAATTAATTGATTTCTCCCGACGAGATGATGTTGTATGCACGCCGCATAATGCGTTTAACACGCGGGAAGCTCTTAAAGAGAAGGCGAATGTAACCATTCAATCTTTGCTGGCGTATTTGAAGACGGGTCAATTTCCATATTCCGTTTTAAGTCCATAAAAGCCATTGCGTTTTCGAGAGATAGAATTTAAAATAAACATTACACCTAAAACCATCCGACATTCGAAAGATAGATTCTTGAATTAGTTGGCCTCCATGAAAACAGCCGTCATCCAATTTAACGCGACAGATAATAAAAACTTAAATATTAAGAAAGCTGTTTTTCTTGTCGAGAAGGCAGCTAAAGCCAAGGCTAAATTTATTTTATTGCCGGAAGTTTTTATTTATCGAGGGACATGGGATGAAAAAATCAGGGCAGCTGTTTATGAATCCATCCCCGGACCGACGTCGTCACTTTTTTGTAGTTTAGCCAAGAAATATTCCGTACATATTTTGTTAGGATCAATTTACGAAAAAAGTAAAAATAGTAAGAAGGCGTATAATTCGTCGGTATTGATCGACAATAATGGGCGCATTGCCCGTAAGTATCAGAAAATGAATCTCTTTGAGGCGATAGTCGGAGAAAAAAAGATCAAAGAATCTGAACAATTTTTGAGAGGAAAAAAACCGGTAACAGCCATGATCGGAAAGTTTAAAATAGGATTATCCGTGTGTTTCGATTTAAGATTTCCGGAACTTTATCGTCGCTATTATAAAGAAGGTGTGAATGTATTATGCGTACCGTCTGCCTTTACGAAGATTACCGGTCAAGCCCATTGGGAAATTCTTCTGAGAGCCAGAGCCATTGAAAATTTAAGTTATGTCTTGGCGCCTAATCAAATAGGTCAAGATGCCAAGGGAATAGAATACTATGGACATAGTTTAATCATTGATCCGTGGGGGCGTATTTTGAAAGAGGCTTCGGCGGAAAAAGAAGAAATAATTTATGCTACACTAGATGTAGAAACTATTATGGAAAAGAGAAAAAAGTTGTCGATTAACAGATGACTTCTGATTAGGAGAATTTTATGTTAAGACGCCGTCGAGGACAATCTGGAAAAAAAATAGCTCAAGGCTTGGTTGAATATTTATTGATGATGAGCGCTGTAATCGTGGTATTGCTTCTATTTATCACCAAGATACGAGGGGTGTCTAGGTGCGAAGGTTTTAAGTGCCAGCTAAATGAAGTCCTGACAATTACGTCGAATACAATGAATAGTACAGCTAGATCCATATTTGATGAATTTGGTACGGGGAATTAAACAAATCAATATTAATAATATTTGGGAGGAATTATGTCAAGAAACAGTGTGCGGGTTGCTGTTACAGGCGCGGCTGGTCAAATAGGTTATGCTTTATTATTCAGAATTGCGTCAGGACAAATGTTTGGTCCTAAAACAGATATTCATTTAAATTTATTAGAGTTGGAACCGGCTTTGCCGGCCTTGAAAGGCGTATGTATGGAGCTCGAAGATTGCGCCTTTCCTTTATTAAAATCGATAACCCAGACTTCAAATCCAAATCAAGCCTTTAAAGACGCTGATTGGGCATTATTGGTTGGAAGTGTTCCCCGCAAAGCAGGAATGGAGCGTAGTGATTTACTGAGAATTAACGGTGAAATATTCACGGTACAAGGAAAAGCGATTTCTGATTTTGCTAGTAAAAATTGTAAAGTCCTTGTCGTCGGGAATCCGTGCAACACCAATGCGTATATAGCCAAAAAATATTGTCCTAATCTACCAGCTGAGAATTTTTTTGCCATGACAATGCTTGACCAAAATCGGGCCTTTGCACAAATTGCGCAAAAAGCCAATGTTGAGGTGAATAGCATTAAGAATATCGCCGTTTGGGGAAATCACTCGGCCACCCAATTTCCCGATTTTTATCATGGAACCATAAACAAAAAACCCATACCTAAGGTTATATCTGACGAGAATTGGCTGAAGACTGTATTTATAGAAACAGTCCAAAAGCGCGGGGCGGCTATTATTCAAGCGCGCGGACTGTCCTCAGCGGCATCAGCGGCAAACGCGGTCGTTGATACCGTTAGGAGCCTGACTACGCCTACACCATCTGGAGAATTTTTTTCAGTCGCTGTTTGTTCGGACGGTAGTTATGGAATCGAAAAAGGCCTTATGTTCAGTTTTCCCATCCAAACCAACGGAAAAAAATGGAAAATTGTCCAAGGAGTTCAACATAATGAATTTTCTCAGCAAAAAATTACCACAACTTATAATGAATTATTGGAAGAAAAAAACGCGTTGAAAATATAACCAACCGCTGTAACTACAATATTTAAAATAGGTTAAAAAAATAAAAAATTTTGATTCAAAGTATTTATGTGATATTATTGTTGAAGTTATCAACATAAATTAAGAGTTACAATTTTGGCGGAATTACCTTGTCATATAAAAGGTTAGAGGATATACTTAGTAAATCAAAATAATAATCAAGAGGAGTAAACAGTGAAACCCAATGTATATTTAAAGTTCTTTTTGATAAATTTAATGATGATCAGCGTTTCTGGATGCGATATGATGTCATCCGTCAAAGATAATGTTGGTAAAGATAAAAAACAAACCCAAGAAACAACCCAATCGCCAAAACCCGCCCAATCAACAACTCAATCACAATCTAAGCCTGCTTCGGGAAATGAATTAGCCCGCGTGGGATCATGGACTATAACCGTAGAAGAATTTAATGAAAGACTTAAGGCATTAAAAGAGGTTATTCCGGAATTTGATAGCTCAAGTAAGGAAGCAAAAAAATTAGTATTGGATGAGTTAATCCGTCAGCAATTATTAGTTGTCGAAGCTGAAAAGACTGGTTTAGATAAAAATAAAGACATAGTATCTGCTTTGGAAGAATTCCGACGAACCCTTATTGTAAGAGAAGCGGCAAAAAATCTCATTGAGAAAATAGTTGTTACAGATCAAGATGCCCAAGATTTTTATAATTCAAAAAAAGATGAATTTGTCGAACCTTCACAATATAAGGTGAGAGAAATTGTTTTAGCGGATCAAATAAAAGCCAATGAAGTATTGGTAGAAATTCTTAAGGGCGCTGATTTTGCTGAATTAGCAAAAGTCAACTCTATCAGTGTCGAAACGGCTTCTAATGGCGGCGATTTAGGATTCATTACCAAGGAGCCTTTCCCTGAAATGGCCAAAGAAATTTTGGCTCTTAAAGCTGGCGAGACGAGCAATGTATTTAAAGGCCCAAAGGGTTATTACATTATTAAATTAGATGAAATTAAGGAACCACAGCCGATTCCTTTCGAAACTGTTAAAAAAGAAATCATCGAATCTCAAACTTTAGCTAAACAACAGGAAGCTATCCTGAATCATATTGATCAGATTCGAAAGCAAGTTCCCGTCGTGATTAAGGAAGATTTATTAAATTGATTGAGGTGAAATTATGAATATAGAGAATAAGAAACAAATTTCTATTCTTCTTTTGGCGTCCGGAATAGGGCTTGTA
>JAGOSC010000019.1 GCA_018062515.1 Candidatus Omnitrophota bacterium | reverse complement strand
AAGCAATAATGTGCATGCCAAAACCCTTAGCGAATTTGGCTACGGTAGAACCAATACGCCCAAGCCCGATAATCCCGATTGTTTTTCCGTAAAGCTCGACGCCACTAAACTTATTTCGATCCCATTTTCCGGCCTTCATCGACGCATTTGCTTGAGGAATATTACGAGACAAAGATAATATCATGCTCATCGTGTGTTCCGCCGTCGCTGTGGTATTTCCGGCCGGCGTATTCATCGCAACCACACCTTTTTTGGTGGCGGCTTTCAAATCCACATTGTCTAAACCGACACCAGCTCGTCCGATCACTTTAAGATTCGTCGCAGCTTCAATAATATCTTCCGTTAATGTTGTTGCTGAACGAATGATAATCGCATCGTACCCACCAATAATTTTTTTTAATTCCTCAGGTTTAAGATCAGTCTTAACGTCAACCTGAAAATCCTTTTCCGCTTTTAAGATCGCCAGACCTTCTTGGGCTAGCTTATCGCTGACTAATATCTTCATTTATACGTCCACCTCTTTATAATTAAAAACCTCTTTAGCCGCATTAACGCCGGCATTCGGTTTAAACGTGTGACCCATTTCGGCCAAGACTTTTTCAAAAATCTCAAGCCCTTTAATGATATGTTTCTCCTCGACACAGCCCATATGCGCAATGCGGATGATGCGGTTATTTAATTTTCCTTGTCCCGCCGCGCAGGTAACGCCGTAAGTATCGCGCATTTTTTTGACTAACTTAGTGGAATCAATACTTTCTGGAAGATAAATTGCCGTTAGAACGTCGGAAATGCAATTTTCCTTCGCTAATAATTTCAGCCCTAAAGCCTTAGCCGCCGCGCGTGTACCTTCGGCCAGTTTGGAGTAGTGAGCAAACAAATTTTCAATCCCCTTAGCTCGAATCCATTTCAAACTTTCGACAAGACCAATGACAATACCAATCGCCGGAGTATACGGCGTATCCGTCGCTGCGAAGGCCTTTTTTGATTCGCGTAAATCAAGGTAATAACGGCAATTAGTTGATGCCTCGACGAGTTTATAAGCTTTATCAGAAACAGAAACAAAGGCCAACCCCGGTGGAAGCATAAAACCTTTATGCGTCGCCGACACCAATACGTCAATGTTCCAATTGTCGGTTTGGCAGTCAATAACTCCCAAACCGCTGATCGCATCGACAACCAAAACAGCATTGGTTTTTTTAACGATTTCACCAATAACTTTAATATCTGTTACAACGCCCGTCGATGTTTCGCTCAATGTAACAAAAACAGCTTTGACATCCGGATTCGCCTGCAATAATTTTTGTATTTGATCCGGCTGAACCGCTTTTCCCCATTCAACCTCGATTACAGATGGTTTCGCTTTAAATGCATGGCAAAGCTCTGTCCAGCGCTCACCGAATTTCCCTGCCTCGACGGTAATAGCTTTGTCCCCGGGAGACAATAAATTACATACCGCGGCTTCCATCGCCCCGGTTCCTGAACATGTCAGCAAATAAATTTCATTTTTGGTTTGGAAAACGTATTTTAGGCCTTCAATACATTCTTTAATATTTTCTTGGAATTGAGGAGTACGATGATGAATGATCGGCCGGCCGAGCGCTTCACGAGCTTGATCGAGAATGATCGTCGGACCGGGCGTTAACAACAAATTGGGTTCCATGATGCTACCTTTCTCAACAAAATTAAAACTTAAATTATTTCTTTTTTACTTTATCCAATGATGTCAATACTTCGTCGACTAAACCATAGTCCTTGGCTTCTTGTGCCGACATAAAATAATCACGATCGCAATCTCGTTCAACTTTTTCAAAAGCCTGACCGGTATGAAACGCCAAAATTTTCGTCAACTCTTCTTTCATGCGAAGAATTTCCTTTGCCTGAATATGAATATCACTTGCTGTTCCCTGCGTTCCACCCCAGGGTTGATGAATCATAATTCTAGCATTAGGAAGAGCATAGCGTTTTCCTTTTGTCCCGGCTGTCAATAATAGTGAACCCATGCTCGCTGCTTGCCCCATACAATATGTTCGCACGTCGGGCTTAACAAATTGCATGGTGTCATAAATTCCAAGTCCAGCCGTCACTGAACCACCAGGCGAATTCACATAAACGTGAATATCTTTGGTGGCGTCTTCACTTTGTAAAAACAAAAGTTGAGCAATGATCAGGTTAGCGACGTTATCATCAATCGCCGTACCGATAAAAATGATGCGCTCCTTAAGCAATCTTGAATAAATATCATATGCTCGTTCACCATGCGTTGATTTCTCAATGACCATCGGAATCAGAATATTATTATTAACTTCCATATTACTTTGCCTCCCATAATTAAAGTTTAGATTGGCCATTTACGATTCCCACTTCGCTTCTTTGAGTAAAAATTCAAGAACTCGACCAGGAAGATTTTCTCCCTGCTTGACTTCCATGTTTTCTAATTCAGCAATTTTATCGAGAATCAAATAAACTTGTATATCTTTGATGCAAGCTTCGCGAAGATCTTTTTGAGCCTCGTCGAGTTTTTTCGCAATTTCTTCTTTATTGACGCCCTGTTGCTGAAGTTGACGCTCGTATTCATGCAGCCGGCGATGCAGCTGTCTTTCCACCAAAGATTGAGGAGTTTCCACACTGGTTGATTTCATCAATTGTTCAATGATTTGATTTTCCACATCCAATTTGCTTTGACGGTCTTTTTCGATTTCTAATTGACGCGTCAGGGATTTTTTGAACTCATCCATACTAGGAAAACCTAAGCCTTTTGCAAAACCGTCGTCAATATTGACATCTTTGCCTTGCCCTTGCTTGAATACATCGATGGTCTTATTGATCTCTTCGTCTGTCACTTCGGTCGATTTTCTCTTAATCTTTAAACCTTTATAATCTTTGATTTTTATTTCGGGTTTGATTTCCAATTTTGCTGTAAATGTAACGGCCCCGCCTTTAAACTCAACATCATGAATTTCCGGCATGTCGATCGGCAACAAATTTTCATTTTTAATCGCTTCTTCATAAGCTTCCGTCACAACTTTACGAATAACTTCCCGTTCAGCATCCTTACGATGATGTGTTTCTAAAACATTGCGCGGTATCTTTCCTGGCCGAAAACCCTTGATTTTTGCGACCTTGGCTAAATCTTTATAGACCTCATCAAATTTTGGCGTGACTGATTCCTTCGGAATTTCAAATTTTAATTCTCGAGATATACTATTAACTTTTTTGACATCAACTTTCATTTCTTCCTTTACCCTCCTTAATAAGCCCTCTAAACAATGCACGCTTATGATTTACGCGTTCGTATGCACGTTTTAGCTTTGCAGTTTTACATTCTAAATTTTTCGCCTAAATAAATTTTTCGAGCCTCGGGATCATTGATCAAATCCTGAGCTGTTCCGGAAATTAAAATCCGGCCATCTGCTACCAGATAAGCACGGTCAGTGATCGATAATGTTTCACGGACATTATGATCCGTCAATAAAATCCCTAAACCCCGATTTTTTAATTCTTTGATAATTTCTTGAGCCTCAGCGACGACGATTGGGTCGATTCCCGAGAATGGTTCGTCCAATAATAAAAAGGATGGATTCGTCACCAAAGCCCGTGTAATTTCCAGACGTCGACGTTCACCACCGGATAATGTGTAAGCTTTACTTTTAGCCAAATGGGAAATATTTAATTCTTCTAATAGTGATTCTAATCGCTTGCGTCTTTCCCGCGGACTAATATCTAGTGTTTCTAATATCGCCATAATATTTTGTTCGACAGTGAGTTTTCTGAATATCGATGGTTCTTGAGCTAAATATCCCATACCTAAACGGCTGCGTTGGTGAATAGATTTCTTTGTAATGTCGTCATTATCAAATAAAATCTGGCCTGAATTCGGCTGAATAATTCCAACAGCCATATAAAATGTTGTTGTTTTTCCGGCGCCATTAGGCCCCAATAATCCGACAATTTCTGAACGCCCGACGGAAATACTTAATCCATCGACGACACGGCGTCCGCCGTAGGATTTGATTAAGTTCTTAGTTTCCAAGAGGTGTAAGGCCACTTTGCCCTCCTGTTTCCAGAATTAATTTCGGCCGGCCCGATAAAGTTAACTTCTGATCTTCCGCGTTATATGTTGCTTTCTCGGCGAATGTCTTGTTCTCACCCTGAATAATTTCAACGTTTCCCAAACAAACCATTTCTTTTACTTCTTTCATACCTTCTTTAAAATAAATTTCCATAATATCAGCTTTAAGAGTTTGATTATCCTGTTCAGCGGTGACATTAACTTCGAATCTGGCTTTTAATAACAGTTGGTCCAGGGTCATTGGTCCGTCGCTGGTGATCGTCAACAATTTGGGAACTTTCGCTTCCGTTGTTTCTTTTTGCGGTTCTGCCGTATCAACACGCACCGTCACATCCTTATTCAATTGCGCATTCTTAAGTCCAGGTTGAGCGCGCATTCCGGTACCCGTCGCAGCAAACGATTCATTCTTAATATATACATCTTTATCAGAACTCACTAAATCCTGTTCTTTATCCCATTCAACAAAGTCCGTCATTAATTTTGACCCATCGTCGCTGGTGATAACAACATCATCTTCCAAAGTCATTTTTCCCGTCGTCTGATTAACAACGCCGGTATCTGCGGTTACATTCATAGGGCGTTCGCCATAACTATTAGCCACCACATTTTTTAACGTAATCTCGGCTCCATTGATGTCGGCCGTATCACCTTCAACATCCCAAGATTTTTCTCCCTCGTCGGTATATCCTTGAAGATTAAAACCTTGAAATTTTTGTTCGGCATTTTCTAAACCATACACCGTCGGTGTTAGTCCCAACAGGATGAAAATAAAAAGTAGTGTCCACTTACGCACAGGAGTACTCCTTGATAACACCGTTCCAAAGATTTTTGGATTCTAAAATCATTTCGATGGCTTCCCGAACCGCGCCATGCCCGCCTTGTCTTTCTGTAATCCAGGCGGCTTCTTTTTTAATTTCTTTACAGGCATTGGGCACAGTGATTGTCACACCGGCTGTCTGCGCAACAGCTAGATCCGGCAAATCATCTCCCATAAAACACACATGGTCGTCGTCAATCTTTAATTGTTTAATCAGCTGTTTATATACTGCGAGTTTATTATGGGCATCTAAGTGAACGTGATCAATCTTAAGATCTTTGGCCCGGGCTTTGACGGCTTCTGAAGCTCGCGCAGAAATAATCGCCGTTTTAAACCCTAATCGCTGAAATAAAACGATACCAAATCCGTCTTGAACATTAAAATTTTTCGTTTCCTGACCTTTATCATCAACAATAATACGGCCATCGGTGAGTATTCCATCCACATCGAGAACTAGCAGTTTAACCTTTTTAATCTTATCTTTCAATGATTTCTTCATAGAAGACCCACTTTTAGAAGATCTTGAATGTCCAAAAGTCCAACCAATTTGCTTTTGCTGTCGATGACAGGAATCTCGTCGATCTTTTTATCTTTCAATAACTGCAAGGCTTCCACCGCGAGTTTATCTTTAACAATGGTTGTCGGATTTTTGGTCATCACATCTTTAACCTGGCGGTCCAACAAGCGCGGATCACTTTCGATATGACGGCGTAAATCACCATCAGTAAAAATCCCGATAAACCGGCCCTTCTCATTTAGTACGCAGGCTGAACCGCATCGAGCTTTCGTAATCGTTAACAAAACATTTTTTACAGAGGCATTCTCTTTAACTTTTGGAAACTGACCACCTTTACGCATGATGTCTTCCACTTTGAGCAATAACTTTCGGCCTAATGATCCAGCAGGATGATATAGCGCAAATTCTTCTTTCTTAAATCCACGGCGTTCAATCAAACACGCGGCTAAAGCATCGCCGCAAGCCATCATCGCCGTCGTCGAGGCCATGGGCGCCAAACCTAAAGGACAGCCTTCTTTCTTGACGGAAATATCCAGGACGACGTCGCTGTATTTCGCTAAATTCGATTTTGCATTACCTGTCATCGCAATGATCGACGCACCAATCTTTTTAATCGTCGGGATAATTCGTTTTGTCTCTTCTGTTTCACCGCTATTGGAAATCAAAATAAGGATATCGTTTTTGGTGACTTGGCCTAAATCTCCGTGAACCGCGTCAGCGCTATGCATGGATATACTGGGTGTTCCCGTCGAAGAAAACGTCGCGGCAATCTTTGTGCCGACAATACCAGCTTTTCCAATCCCGGAAATAATCACGCGCCCGTTACATTTAAAAATCAAATCAACGGCCTTTATAAAATTTTGATCCAGTCGCTTAGCTAAAGCACTGAGCGCTTCGGATTCAATCAATAAAACTTCTTTTGCTTTTTTTAATGACATGTTATTTATTTTTGACAATTTTATCGATTGCCGTCAATTGCTTCAGCAATGATTCAAGTTTATTTAATGGCAACATATTTGGACCATCTGATAAAGCTTTTTTTGGATTTATATGAACTTCCATAAAGATCCCGTCACAACCTGCCGCTACTCCACAACGCGCCATCAAAGGAATAAAATCGCTGCGGCCACCGGAGGCATGTCCTAATCCGCCAGGCTGCTGAACACTATGTGACGCGTCGAGAATAACCGGATACCCAGTCTCTCTCATAATCGACAAAGCTCTAAAATCAGTCACCAAAGTATTGTAACCAAAACTGGAACCGCGTTCCGTCAGTAAAATCCGTTTATTGCCGGTACTTTCCACTTTATCAATTGCTTGATCAATATTTTGCGGAGCGACAAACTGACCTTTCTTAATATTCACGACTTTCCCGGAATTTCCAACAGCGACGAGTAAATCGGTTTGTCGGCATAAAAATGCGGGGATCTGTAAAATATCTAAAACCTCAGCCGCTTCGTCTATTTCATGCTCATTATGTACGTCGCTAATCACCGGAACATCGTATTTAGATTTGATCTGCCGAAGAATATCAAGCCCTTCGCTTATACCTGGTCCACGATAGGACTTAATCGATGTGCGATTAGCTTTATCGTAGCTGGCTTTAAAAATAAATGGAATTTTAAGTTTACTGGTGATTTTCTTTAAATCTTCAGCGACTTTAAAAGTGGTTTTTTTATCTTCGATCACACACGGGCCGGCGATCAAAACAAACGGTTTATTTCCGCCGAGGCTGACTTTTCCAACTTTAATTGTTTTTATCATCGTTTTCTTTCTTGAATCAACTTCTCGACTTTAATTAAATCTTCAGGCGTGTCTACGCCGATTGTTTCGATGTCGGTTAAAACCGTCTTTATTTTGAATCCATTCTCGACGGCACGCAATTGTTCCAATGATTCAGCCATTTCTAATTTTGATTTAGGCAGCGCCGCATACTTTAACAAAAATTCTTTTGTATACGCATAAATACCCAAATGTTTAAAATAGACATATTCCCCCGCAGCACGATTAAAAGGAATTTTTGAACGGGAAAAATAAATAGCCGTTTGCTCATGATCGACGACCACTTTAACGATATTCGGATTATCTAAATCTTTCGAATCCGTCACTTTTTTAATCACCGTCGCCATGGGTGCATCAGGGTTTTCTTTAAGCGCATTAATCAAATCATCGATGATAACCGGATCAATCATTGGTTCATCGCCTTGAATATTGACGACGATATCAACATTTAAATCTTTAACTGCTTCGACGATACGATCCGTGCCGCAGACATGGTTTGGATCGGTCATGACCACTTTTGCGCCAAATTCTTGCGCCGCTTTTTTTACCCGTTCATCATCACATGCAATCAGAACATCATTCAATAGCTGACTTTGCCGAACCCGCTCATAGACATGCTGAATCATCGGTTTTCCATCGATCATCGCCAAAACTTTACCCTTCAATCTCGTCGATGAAAAACGCGCCGGAATAACACCGATAACCTTCATCAAGAATGTCCCTTAACGGCGTCGATTAATTCCGCCTTCTCTAAAGCAACCGCACCTGATTTTCCAACAACGACTCCCGCTCCGAAATTAGAAAGATCTGCCGCCTGATGTTTGCTCGCCCCAGATGCCAATGCTAAAGTAAATACCGAAATAACTGTGTCGCCGGCGCCCGTGACATCAAATACATCTTTAGCAATCGTCTTAATGTAAACCGGTTTTTTCCCGCGCTCAAACAATCTCATTCCCCGCTCGCTTAAGGTGACCAATAAAGATTCCAAATTCAGGCATTTAAGCAATTCATTTCCTGCTAAATCAATTTGTTCGTCCGTTTTTAATATGTCTGAGTCAATATCCAGTTGATTTGATAATTCCCGGGAATTGATTTTTATATTACGAATCGCGTTTTCAGTTTCTTTGAGATTGGGTGTAATCGCTGTGACTTGATGATAAAATTTAAAATGTTCGACCTTAGGATCGACGGTGATAATTTTTTTATGCTTCAGCGCCAATGAAACCGTGTGATGAATCAGTTCAGGAGTCAGTAAACCTTTTCCATAATCGGAAAGAATGATCGCGTCGTATTCGTTAATATTCTTACTAATGAAATCAAATAATTTCTTGGAAGCATTTGCAGAGATAGGTCGATCAATTTCTTCTTTGTCTATTCGAACGACCTGCTGATGCTGAGCGATGACCCGGGTTTTGGTGACGGTGGGCCGATTAGTATCGATAAAAATCCCTTTTGTATCAATCTCTTTACTTTTGAGTAATTTTTTTAATCTCTGCCCCTCTTCATCATCCCCCACAATGCCGGCTAAGGTTACATGAGCTGTCAAAGCGGCCAAATTATGCCCTACGTTGGATGCGCCACCAGGGGTATATGACACTTCTTTCTGAAGTACAACCGGCACCGGCGCCTCGGGAGAGATGCGCGAAACACTACCACGGATATAATGATCCAGGATCAAATCACCAACAACGAGTATAGCCTGTTTGTTGAATTTAGAAATAATGGAGCGGAAATCTGCCATATAATTTTATAACTCTATCTATATGAATTGATTATATTTAATTTTTGGTGGCGCAGAAACGAACGATTCTAACACAGTTAATATAGGGAGTCAACTGCTTCTAAAACCTGCCCAACGGTTATAGAACCCATTGTTTTGGGGTCGTAAGCCCGATTCTTTTTGAAGGAAATTTGGTCATTAAAAGGCACGCTGACAAAACGGGAATTTTTCCCAAGTGGCTGCCAGCGCTGGGGATTTATACCGGGCTGGTTACGGGTAAAGATGGAAACCACAGGTGTTCCGAGAGCAACGGCTACGTGAACCGGCCCAGAATCATTCGAAATCAGCAGCTGGACTTGGGCCAATAGGCTGACCATCTGACTAAGGGTTATTAGGCCAGTGGTGTCTATAATTTCTGCTTTTGTCATATTTTGAATGTCAGCCGCTAATGGTTGACTTTCTTTGGTACCAATAATAATGAACTTCGATTGGCTATACTTTTTGGATAATTCGCTGATTAGATTGGCAAAATTTTCTTTCGGCCACTGCCTGGCCGGGTCACTGGCGGAGAGGTGCAGGACAATCAAATGATCGGACGTTTGGATCCCTTTACTCACTAAGAAATCCTTAATCCACTGATCCGAATTCGCGTGACGCGCTACTTCACAAGAAGAATTATTAGACTGAATGCCGATTTTCGAGAGCAAATCTAAACAATACTGCGTTTCATGTTTAAGCCCTTCGTGCCGTGTATCTTCCGCGGGATTATTGAGCAAAAATCCGTATTTATTATTTTTGTATCCTAATCGACGCGGAATGTTAGCCAAAAAACAAGCTAAGTTTGTCCGTCGCTTCGTGTGATAAATCACAGCCAAATCGAATTTCTTTTGTCTTAACATAGTAATCAAACTTAAATATCCTCTCCATCCTCGATGAAGATTTTTCCGGTCATCGACGAGTATTTCGTCAATAAAATCAAGACCTTTTAATAAATCCGTCGTTGCCGGTGATAATAATACGGTCACGCGAGCGTTAGGAAAATGTTTCTTAACGGCTCGGATGGAAGGAGTGGTTAATACCACATCGCCGATACGGTCGGTGCGCACAATTAAAATATTTTTAAACTCATTTTTCGCGTTCATTGTTCTCTTGCATCATCATATGGATATGACGAATGACATCTTCGGGTTGAATACTTTCAATCAATTTGATCCGTTCCTCGACGGTATTATCTTTAGGAAGGTTTCCACTTGCCTTTAAATACCAACTGGTTTGGCTCCATGGCCCGTATTTGATCGGATCTGTATAGCCAAACAAGGCGATGACAGGTCGATTTAAATAACTGGCGATATGTAAGGCCGCGCTATCATTAGCGAGCACAAGCTTGGAATTCCGGATGAATTCCGCCGTTTGAATCAAATTGGTTTGACCGCATAAATTATGCGGAACCGTCGTCATCAACTTCTGAACTGAATCTACGACGGGAATGTCATTTTGATCACCTAAAAAAATAGTACTCACATGATATTCATTGTGAAGAAAATCGGCTACCTGAGCAAATCCTTTTACAGACCAGCGCTTGGCTTGGTCAGCCGAACCCGGAACCATAACCGCATACGCAGCGTTTTGGCCGATATTCTTTTGTAAACATTCCTCGACGATAATCTGATCCAATGATAAAGCACAGAGAGCATCCCTATGCGCTGACTCTTCACTAAAAGGATGTACCTGGCGCAAACGATTTAAATGTTTGGTCTTCATGTGAACCAATTCTTTTTTCTTAAGATTCAAAGGAGTGTAATTTTTCGCGCCAATTAAAAATGGAATAGCCGAATTTCTTAAATCAACCGCCAAGTCGAAACGTTCTTTCCGTAATTTCTTAATCCATTCTAATTTTTCGAATCCGGTTTGATGTTTATCATAAATAAAAACGTGTTCGAATATAAGGCTGCCTTTCAACAATGACTCTGCCTTGGGACCAATGACAATGGAAATTCTTGCCTTGGGAAAATCCCTTCTTAAGATATCCACGACGGGAAGTGTTAAGACAACGTCTCCAATATTTGATAAGGAAATGACCAGGATTTTATGAATTTTGGACTTGTCTAACTGCCGCATAAACATCCTCTGCTGTTACTGCCTGCATGCACGTATTATCCTCACATTCCAGAAAATAACAGGCCTTTTTATTGCATCCAACTTCTTTTTGAAGAATGATTGGATCAATTTTTCCTCGCGGACCAGTCAATTCAGGCCTCGTTGGTCCAAAAATCGCAATACATGAACAGCCGACGCTGCTAGCCATATGAAGCGGGCCGGAATCGGCGGAAATAAATAGATTCACTTTTTTTAACAAGGCTAATAATTGTTTAAGCGATAATTTGCCGGTAAAAATCATCGGCACATTTGATGTTTGCAAATTTGAACAAATTTGATTAACCAAAGCCGTATCTTTGTCGGAACCGGTTATCAACAATTTGGCATTTTTATTCGTATTTAAAATATCGATTAATCTCGAAAAATTTTGAGCCGGCCAACGTTTGAGGCCCCAATTACCGCCGGGATTTAAAGCAATCACATAATCCGAAGATTGAATGCCTTGGGTCTCAAACATTTTTTGAATGCCACTCTCTTCTTTCGGAGGAACACTCAACACCGTTTGAGCATCGTTGACTGTGATTCCGTAAGATTTAATGACATTGAGATAATATTCACTACGATGAATGCCATCGGCAGGTTTGTCGACGATATGCGTTAAAAATTTTCCTCTATTCTTATGATCATATCCGATTCTTTGACGAATATTGGCTAACGCGATCATCAACACCCGTGAAAAGGAACGTGATAAAAAGAATGCTTCATCAAATCGTTTACGTTTTAAATCACCAACAAATTTCAGCTTTGACCATATGCTTTTATGCTGCCCCTCCTCGTCGTATTCAATAATCTCGTCGATTTCCTGAATACATTCCAATATTTCTTTGACACGCGGAACAGCCATGCAGGCTATATGGGCATCCGGATTATGCTGACGTAGGGCCCGAAACACCGGAGATGAAAAAATAACATCCCCTAACCAATTCACATTCACGACGAGAATTCTTTTCATGTCAGACCATCAATCTCAAATATAAATTAATTGTTTTCTCAACCATAATATCAGAAGAAAAATTATTCAAAATAAATTGCCGCCCATTTTCACCGATCTTTTCTGACATTTCCCTATCGGTTAAAGCCATTATTATTTTCTCAGATAATTCATCCGCATTCCCCGGCTCAACCAGAAAACCGGTTTGGCCGTCTTGAATAAGTGACGGAATACCGCCTACTCTGGACCCAATGACACAACATCCGCAAGCTTGAGCTTCCATAACAGATAATCCTAAACCTTCTTGTCTCGACGGCATAACAAACACATTAAAAAGACTTAACGTATTAGACATATTGTCCACGGACGGGTAAAAAAAGACATTCTTATTTAGGTTTAAATCATGCACATGCTGTTTTAGAAATCTTTCTTCCTTACCTTCTCCGAAAATCAGCAGTTTTGCGTCGGGAAACCGAATTAAAACCTTCGGCAACGCGGAAATCAGAATATCAATTCCTTTAACATCAGACAAACGCGCGATAATTCCAATCACCGGCTCTTGATTTAGATTGAATTTTTGACGATTGATTTTTCGTTCCTCGTCGTTAGCCTTATGGAACTGGTCGAGATCAATACCATTAGGGATCAAGACCACCCGATCACCAGGAACTTTAAAATCTTCAATTAAATGTTGATAAACCGCCGGGCTGATCGCAATGGTATTATCTCCCCAACAAGGGAACAATTTACGTAACCACCTTACCTTAAAGAAACCATGGCACGTCGCAACAAAAATACGATTTGCTCTACGGCTTAAAATTTGCGCCATAATTTGCGTAACACGCGTTTGCGCATGAATCACTTCGATATTATGCTCGTCGATGATTTTCTTTATAGGTTTTAGTGCCGCATAAATTTTAGGACTAAGCTCTGACTTAGTTTTGATATTTATGGAATGGACATGGACACCGATCTGCCGGAAATCCTCTTCTTTATTACCGCCGCTTGAAACCAGCCATACATTATGTTTTCGTTTCCGCAGGCCTCGGCATAGGGTTAACAAATAACTCGTTATACCGCCGGTGTTCACATGTGTTGATAGGAATAAAATATTCATTTTATGTTAATAAGGTTTCAATTTGTTTTAAGATCGTATCGACGGTGATTTTCTTCATACACTCATGTGTCTTGATTTTACAAACGTCCGAGTAACACGGCGCGCATGGCATTGGGATTTGATTAACGATTAATTTGTTCGCCGGAGGAACATGCCTTTTGTGATCGGTCGGGCCAAATAAAGAAATAATGGGCACATCGACGGCGGCAGCCACATGCAACGGAGCTGAATCCGGTGTCACGTAAACCTGACAACGACGGATAAGCACCGCCAACTGTAAAATATCTGTCTTCCCGACGCTGCTGGACGGTTTTGACTTGGCATTTTTTTGAATAAACTGAGCCATAGGACGATCCTTCTCCATCCCCGTCAAAATAACCCTGATGTTTTTTAAGGCCAACTTATCACACAATTCCGTAATAAAATCAACCGGCCAATTTTTGGTCGGCCATTTGGCAGACGCTGAAATATTTATTCCGACGATCTGTTTAGAATTAGCCAGCCATTCCTCAGCAAAAAATCTTTGGATATATTCTTCATCTTTTTTACCCGGCCACATTTCTAAACGCGTATTCGGACGATATTCAATACCTAATCGCTGTAAAATCTGAAATTGATGCTCGACGGCCGGAATATTCTGTTCAACGTCAGCCAAAGGATGAGTCAGTAAATTTGACCATTTTTTGTTTTTAAATCCATACCTCTCTTGAGCCATACTTAAGAAGGCTAACAAATGGCTTTTGCGGTTATTTTGAAAATCGATCACCTTATCAAAACGATGTTCACGTAATTTCTTACCCAATCTCCATAACCGTAAAAATGACTTATCTTTATTATTGTGGTCATAAATGATTAGTCCATCTAAATAGGGACATTGATGCAGAATCTTTTTCGAATCATTTCCGACGAGACAATAGATTCGGGCCTGCGGAAATTTCTTCCGTAAAGCCTTTAAGGAAGCCGTGACTAAAACAACATCTCCGATCGCGCTAATTTTAATCACTAAAATATTCAGTTTTTGTAATAATTCTTCATAAACGGCTAAAGTACTTTCAGCCATGTGATCTAATGTAAACTTTTGATGAATTTTCTCGAGCGCGGCCTCGGTCATCTTTTGAGCCTCACTCTTATTTTTAAGCAAATATAAAACTTTTTCAGCCATCATGTCCGGTTCTTTTGGAAAAACCAATAAACCGGTTATTCCGTCATCGATAATATCAACGACACCGCCGACTCTCGTCGCTACAACAGGCACCTTCATCGCCTGGGCTTCGACGATCGCCCGGCCAAATGATTCTGGTTCAATGGACGAAAAACATAATACATCAACTTGTGACAATAATTCGGGAATGTCCTGGCGGTTACCTAAAAATTCAACATTGTTCCTAATCCCCAAACGTGTGGCTAACGTTTCCAGTTCCTGTTTATATTCTGCTTTCTTCACCGGCGCATCACCAATAATCCAGATTTTTGCCTGTGGGCTATGGCGAACGACTTTTGCCATGGCCTGTAAAAAATAAGGATGCCCCTTTAATGTCGTCAATCGGCCGATGATCGCAATGACACAGCTTCCGTCTTTCTTATTTTTTCTGATATTATAATCAAATCGATTAAGATCGACGCTGCGCGGGATGCATCGTAAATTGTCCTGTGGAACTTTGTAATGGTCGATCATATGTCTGGCAATGGCTTCACTGGGCACAATAATCATCTTCGGCCAACCCATGATTTGACTGAATATCCGATTACGGTAAAACCCGTGGCAGGTGGTAATAAAATGCGCTTCCGTTTTACGGCAGGCGAAATAGGCAATCCAAGCGGGCACCCTTGAACGGGCATGGACAATTTGTATCTTTTCTTTAAGGATAATGTCTCTGACTTTTTTAATCATTCGAAAAGCCGTGAACAGAGATTTTTTATGAACCGCAAGCGGGTAATGCCTTGATCCCCCGTCAGTCAACCTTTTAACCAAGGAACCGCCGTGCGATATCACGACGGAATCGTGCCCATGTTGGACTAAATAGTTTGCAAAATCAACTGTTCCTGTTTCTACCCCGCCGACGTTTAATTCGGGAAGAATTTGCAGTATGCGCATAAAAAAAATTCCTATTATATGATTTCTTTAACCGCTTTTAGAATAGTTTTATTATCATTGAGAGGACGCGTATTAATTTTCTGCTTTACAATATCTAAAATGGATTGCCCAATATTCTTTTCATGTGTGGATAAAATAAATCCTTGTTCATGTAATTTCTCGACGAATGACCAATGTTTATTAGTCTTTTTAAGAATAATTTCTCTGGTTTTTGGAAAGAAAACAATAGTCTTTTTACCGGAATTAGATGCCTCAGAAACCATCGATATGCTATCGCCCGACACAATCAATAAATCAGATAATCCAAGTATTCCCCCCATAGCCTCCGGAACATTCTCCCGATTAGGTAAAATCAATAAGAGACAACGCGGATCTTTCTTCAATGTTTTGTGCAATAACTGGTCAATTTGCGGCGAAGTCCTTCTGGATGTGGTGACCAATAAATCCGCATTTAATGTCTCGGCGACTTCCTGAACCTGACGGATAAGAATCTTAATCTGATTCTCACTGATATATACATCTTTAGAATCACCACCGATAATAATTCCGATTTTATAACGAACTTTGCTTTTTAAATGTGAAAACCGCTTGAGTAATAATTCCTTCTGTTCTTTCAAATAATTCTCGTCGATCAAATTTGGCGCACCTTTTAGCACACGGACATTTTCTTTGATATCCTCATCCGATTTTATGTCATGCTGAGGCAGGAACACCCGGTCAAATTTACTCAGATTCAATAGGCCAGGCTTTAAAACCACTAAACTTTTTGCATTTTGATCTTTGGCTAATAAATGATTGAGAGCCGCGACAGAAGAACCGCAGGACACAATGTAATCAGTTTTAATTGCTATCAGTGACTTATACGATTCCGGTGTAAGGAAGTTCTTTAACATTCTTGTTCGTCCATACCGAAAATACCAAGCGAACATAGAATACATTAAAGAAAATCTCCGGCGAAGAGATGCACTTCTAAACGTCAGCGGAACAACGTCTACCTTAGAAGCAATTTCCCGTTCTTTTAATGCCTCCTGCGTAAGTTTGGCGATGGCCTGAGATTGACGTAAATGTCCCGTTTTTCCGTCGCTGAGTATGGTTATGTTCGATTCATTAGAGTATTTCCAAATTTTATAAATCCAAACATACTCAGCAGGATGCATGCGAGTGTAACTTTCCATCAGGCCGATAATACTTTTCAGATTATGCGTGATGTCCGATTCCGTGTTCTCCGTTTTCTGCAGTTCAAATGGCTTATGAATAATAATTTTGTGATAAGGCCCCTTCTGGCGGATAATGACCGAAAAACAAATAGGAACATCATGTTTCATCGCCATGCGAATGGCACCGACGGACATCGACGCCGGACGGTTAAAAAAAGGAACTAATTCACCGTCCTTTCCTCCCTGATCGACGACCATGCCCACCACTTCATTATTTTTCAAACTATTGATAAGACTTTTTATTCCGGTTCCCCGATTGATAATGACCGAGCCGTTGCAGGAACGGTAAGAATTAAGAAGATCGTTCAGTTTCTTGAACCGTGTTTGATTGCGGACCAACACATTGTAAGGATAACCATACATCGGGCAAAAAATATTAGCCATTTCCCAACTGCCGAAATGAAAAGCCAAAAGTATACAGCCTTTTCCTTTCTTGAGCGCGTCGTCGATGTTTTCTTTTCCATCGATGGCAACATATTTCTCGAAGAGTTTTTTATTCATGAGCGGCAGACGGAATAGTTCAATAATATTCTGACCGATATTCCTGAATAATGTTTTCGAAATGTTCCGTAATTCTTCGGGAGTTTTTTCCCCGGCAAAGGCCATATTCAAATTCGCATATGACAAAGCTTTATGTTTTCGGTCGGCATAAAACATAATGTCGCCGAGCCTGCGCCCAAAACCTAAAGCAATATTAACCGGCAAACATTGCAATATGCTTGATATGAACTTAATGGCGTAATAAGCTATCGATTCGATGATCGAGATTTTCTTGCCCATAGGTCACTTCAATCGATATTTCTAAATAAAATATCTTTAATGGATTGGTTATTTTATGTAAATAAGGTTTTAATTTTACCGCATCTTTGGCGGTGGTTATTAAAGCGTCCACGCCTTCTTTTTTACCTTGAATGATCAAATGATCGACGTCTGTTTCTGTATACACGTGATGATCTTCGTAAACGACCATATCCTGTAATTCAATGCCGATCTCTTTTAATGTCCCCGCAAAACCATCCGGATTGCCGATCGCACAAAAAGCCAAAGCCGTTTTATCTTTAAAAAGTACTGCTTCATACGTGTTCAAATCCTTTAGATCGACAAACTGTACCGGACGATGCATCGTTTCGACGAGTACTGCTTTAGGATGAATACCCATGATCTTATTTTTAACCGGCTCTTTTTGATCAGAAGCTAAGTCAGTCCTTGTAAGAACAATAAGATCACCGCGCCGCAAGGCTTTTATCGGTTCGCGTAAAATCCCACGCGGAATTAAATGGCCGTTGCCAAACGGATTACACAAATCGACGGTGACAATATTAATATCTCGATGAATCTTTCGATGCTGAAATCCATCGTCGAGAATAAAGACATCACAATGATCCTTTTTCAAAAAACCTTTGGCATTTTCCACTCGATCCGGGCCCTGTAAAATCGGGACACCTTTCAAAACAGCATTGAGTAATATTACCTCGTCGCTGACTCCTTCATCCGCGCTATTACTTCCATAACCACGAATGAGGATGACTGGCTTAAAACCGCTGGCCTGTAATTGTCGGGCCAAAAATATGACCAATGGCGTTTTTCCCGACCCTCCCATGGTTATATTCCCAACGCTGATCACCGGAACGCCGATAGAATAAGATTTTAAGACACCTTGATCATACAGAAAATTTCTTATCTGAACAATAATTCCGTATACATAGGAACAAACCTTAAGAATAAACTTCACAAACTGGGCTATGCCCTTATTATCTTGATCTGTAGCTAGCAAATATAAATACCGTCGCATAGAGTTACCTTTTTAACAACTGCTCAATCTCACGAATCGTTTTATCGGTAGCCCCCTTATACTTCTCAACCACCCGTCGAGCCGCCATTCCCAAAGACTCACAACGCACGGGATTTTCCCACAAATCAGTCAGCTCGTCGGTCAACCCCTCAGGAGTGGAAACCTGAACAAGCGCTTTTTCACGGATCAGCAAATCAACAATATCCTTAAAATTATAAGTCAACGGACCGACAATAGTTGGTTTTCCAAAAAAAGCGGGTTCAATCATATTCTGCCCGCCTCCGACTTTAAATGTTTTTCCTATAATAACGACTTTAGCCGCGCGGTACAAACTTCGTAATTTTCCAATCGTATCAACGACAATAATAGATTCGACGTCGCCAAAATTCTTAGCCACAGCCGACAGATTCAAAGACCGTAATTGCATGGACCGGATGACTGCGTGAACATCATTAACTCGTTCCACATGTCTTGGACAAATCGCTAAACGAGCTCCTGGATCTTTCATTTTTAAACGTAAAAAACTATTTAAAATTAATTCCTCTTCGCCAGGGTGCGTACTTCCAGCTATTACCCACTGACTTTCGGGATTAAGCACGGTAGCATTTCCATTCAGATGATCATCGACGGGAACATTATCAAACTTTAAGTTTCCGATGATTTTGACAACATCAGGCTTTGCCCCGAGTTGAATAATACGCTCCGCGTCCGTCGGTGACTGCATGCAAAAACAATCTACCCAACGCAGAACTTTTTTGGTAATAAATCCCAATTTTTTATATCCGCAATAAGATTTATCGGATATACGTCCATTGACCTGAATAATCGGAACTTGCTGACGGTGTAATAACCCGAAAAGATTGGGCCAGATCTCGGTCTCCGTCAAAATATAAATCTCAGGCGATATTATCTTAATGAATTTTCTAACCACAAAACTAAAATCTAATGGAGCAAAGATGACGACGGCGTGCTCACCCAATCTTTCAGAAGCAATTTGGTAACCTGATTTGGTCACCACGGAACACACTATTTGCTTTTTTGGAAATCGTTCTTTTATTTTCTCGACCAGATCCGCCACCGCCAGCACTTCACCGACGCTGACCGCATGTATCCAGATATTCATCTTTCCGGATAATTTCTCTCTTAACGGCTCGGATATTAATCCGATTCGCATCTTATAACCATGATGTAATTTGCCTTTCATGGCTAAAATCGGAATATAAAAAATCAGCAAAACAAAATATAGTAAATCAAAAATAAAATTCATATGATTATGCCCGGGGGTGGGCCTTGTCGTAAACCTTTTTAAGTTTATCCGTCGAGACATGCGTATAAATCTGCGTTGTGGAAAGATTAACATGCCCCAAGAGTTCTTGAACAGAACGTAAATCAGCCCCACGGTTAAGCAGGTGAGTGGCAAAAGAATGCCGCAGCACATGCGGAGATATGTCTTTATTGCTGCATGCCATTTTTATATACTTATTTGTTATATTGAATACTCCCCGGGTGGTCAGACGAGTTCCATTTTTGTTTAAAAATAAAGCCTGTGGTGTATCCGCTCGATCCTCCAGATAGTCCTTAATGGCCGTGACAGCTTTACTACCGATCGGAACCAAACGTTCTTTCTTTCCTTTTCCGGAAACTTTAATTATATTACCGATTAAATCCACATCGATGATATTCATTCCGACGAGTTCACTCACCCGTATACCCGCGGAATACAAAGTTTCGAGAATGGCTTTATCCCTCTTGCCTGCTAATGTCTTAATGTTGGGAGATTCGATAAACATCTCCATTTCATCTTCTGTTAAGAACTTAGGCAAAGGTTTATCCAATTTCGGCGACATCAATAAAGTAGCCGGACTGTCCTTGATAACACCCTCGCGGAATAAATATTTAAAAAAACTACGTAATGATGACAGTTTTCTCGACAATGACCTCGGTTTAAGATCAAATGTACGTAAATGCGCTAAATATTTTCTTAACAGCTGATAATCAACATCCTGAATGGGTGTCTTATCAATATATTGAATAAAATTCACTAAATCGCTTTGGTAGTTTAGAATCGTGTGGGGTGAATAATTTTTCTCGACTTGAAGATAAGAAATAAATTTGTCTACAGGGAGTTTCATAATGCTTCATTGGAATCACTGAGAGAATCGTTTTCTTTTTGTTGTGCTTCGCCCGGTAATTCCTTAGAAACATAAGTACACGACGGATAGCGAGAGCAACCATAAAAGGATCCTCGTGTTGAGCGTCGTGTTACAATCTCGCCGGTACATCCCTTTTCAGGACATTTGATACCCAAAGTGATTGGTTCAGCATGTTTGCATTCCGGAAATCCGGAGCAGCTAATGAATTTTCCGCGTCGTCCCCATTTGATGACCAATTGGTTCCCGCATTCAGGACACTTCTTGTCGATAAAATTTTGCGTCTTTACAATATTTGCTTCCGCATTGTCTAATTCCAACTTAAAATGCTCGTAAAATTTTTCCAGCAATGTAGGATAATCCAGCTTACCCTCCTCGATCAAATCAAGCTTTTCTTCCATTTCCGCGGTAAAACCGACGTCCATTATTTTGCCGAAATATTCAACCAAAAGATCACAAATGGAAATACCCAACTCCGTTGGTTTAAGATATCCTCGGTCGCGAAGGATATAATTTCTTAAAACCAAAGTGGTGATGATGGACGCGTATGTACTCGGCCGGCCGATACCAGCCTCTTCCAAGGCCTTAACCAAACTAGCATCAGAAAACCTCGCCGGAGGCTTGGTAAAATGCTGCGTGGGTTTGAGCTCGACAAGATTGAGAGAATCATTTTCGCTGTAATGTGAGAAATCAATTTTCTTTTCCTCTTCTTTGGCTTCACGGTCGACCGTCAAATATCCGTCAAATAATAAAGTCGATCCTGAGGCGCCGAACAAACATTTGCCTGCGACGATCTCCATCTTTTTATATTCATATACCGCCGGGACCATTTGACAACTGACAAATTTATTATAAATGAGCTCATATAGTTTGAATTGATCCTTATCCAAGTATTGCACAATACTCGCCGGAGTTAGATTAACATCACTTGGGCGTATAGCCTCGTGAGCTTCCTGCGCCGATTTTCTTGATTTATATTTATTTGGCTCCTCGGGAAGATACTGCGCTCCATATTTATTTTTAATAAACGTTCGGACACTTTCGATCGATTCATTGGATAAATTAACAGAATCGGTTCTCATGTACGTGATAAGACCGATGGTTTCTCCGCCCATATCAATACCTTCGTACAATTGTTGGGCGATCATCATCGTGCGGTTCGCATTGAACTTTAATTTATTAAAAGCTTCCTGTTGAAGTGTACTGGTGATCAACGGCGGGCTGGGCTTACGTTTTACTTCTCTTTGACCGATTTTCGAAACGACAAAATTTTGTTCCTTCAAATAGTTAACGATGTCCGTCGTTTCTTTTTCATTATTGAGATCAAATTTTTCCCCATTAATTTTTTCGAGGCTGGCTTCAACGATTCCTTCGTAATCTTTTTTCTTTAAATCCGCGGTAATCTGCCAATACTCTTTAGCAATAAATGCTTCAATTTCTCTTTCCCGTTCAACAATAACGCGTAATGTCACAGACTGAACCCGCCCAGCACTTAATCGTGAGCCGACCTTACGCCACAATAATGGACTGATTTTATAACCAACAATACGGTCCAAAATACGGCGCGCAATCTGCGCTTCCACCTTTTTCTCGTCGAAGGCGCGAACATTTTTGAATGCTTTAAGAACAGCTTCTTTGGTAATTTCCTGAAAGGTGACGCGGTAAACTTTTTTCCCCTCACCAATATGCTCAATCAAATTCCAGCCAATGGCCTCGCCTTCACGGTCAGGGTCGGTCGCTATATAAATTTCTTTGACACCTTTACTGTCTTTCTTAAGTTTCGTCAGTATTTTCTGTTTGGATCGAACCACAATTAATTTTGGCTTAAATTTGTCGTCGACATCCACACCCAAGGTGGATTTTGGTAAATCAATCAAATGCCCCATCGAAGAGATAACTTTATAATTATCACCCAGAATTTTATTGATGGTTTTTACTTTTGTAGGAGACTCGACGATAACAACTGCTTTGGCCATTTAGCGTTTAAACCTCTTTCCTGGTAATTGTTTAATTAATTTCTTCATTTCCAGACTCAACAGCAACGTTGTTGCCGTCGGAATATCCATACTGGATGAAGAAACGAGTTCGTCAATATGTATCGGTTGATCGCTGATGTATCGGTACAATGAGTGTTCACGTTCAGAAAGCATATCGGTATTGACGGCCTTTTGAGTGATTTCTTTTTTTTCAGCAGCGACGGAAACGGTAGCCATATTCAAATCTTCTAAAACATCTTCAATCGATGTCATTAATTTTGCGCCTTGTTTGATCAATTGATGCGTTCCCAAAGAATTAGGATGATCAATCATCGCTGGAATAGCGTACACATCACGGCCTTGTTCTAGGGCAAAATCGGCGGTGATTAATGCCCCGCTTTTTTCTGCCGCCTCGACGACAATCACGCCTAGGCTGAGGCCGCTGATAATGCGATTACGTCGGGGGAAATTATAGGGCATCGGATTTGTCTGCATCGGAAATTCAGATATAACCGCGCCATGTTCCGCAATTTTTTCTTTCAATAGCGCGTTCTCTTTGGGATAAGGATTACTCAGTCCGTTCCCTAAAACAGCCACCGTCGCCCCGCCGGCCTTTAAACAGCCATTGTGAACGGCCGTGTCGATTCCCCGAGCTAACCCGGAAACAACGCATACTCCACTTTCCGCTAATCGGTTCGCAAACTTTTCAGCTATGGTCATTCCATATATGGAAGATTTTCTCGACCCAACCATGGCTATCGACGGCTGACTATTTAAACCGCTTCCTTGGACATACAAAATAACCGGCGCGTCCGAAATTTCCCGAAGCAATTCTGGGTATTGAGTATCAGTGTATTTAATTACTTTAATATTATTATTTATAAGATTATATTCGGTTTCTAAAAATTTGTCTTTAGGAAAGTTTAAAATATTGCTGACTGCAGTTTCCGATAGGATATTGGCTTGACGAAGATCGCTTTCTTTTGCATGAAGTATTGATTCCGCCTTGCCAAAATACTGGATTAAGGCATGGATTTGCCGATTTGAAACATTCTCAACGGCATTCAATATCATTAAAGCATTTAGTTCATTCATCTATTATTTTCCTTACTTTAGCTGTGATTTCTTCTAAACTCAAATGGGCGACATCGACGGAAAAATCGGCTTGTTCATATTTGGCCGCCCGATCTTTCATCATTTTTTTGATCACGGCCAATGGATTATCCACATTCAAAAGCGGCCGTTTTTTCCCCTGATTTTTGATTTGCTTAAGGACCGACTCAGGCGAAGATTTTAAATAAATGATAATTCCATTATTTTTAAGATTTTGTACATTTTCAGGGTTAAGAATAACTCCTCCCCCACAATCGATAATAATACCCTTTTTTTTGGATAAGGCTTCAACGACTTTAGCTTCAACTTTTCGGAAATATTCTTCCCCTTTTTCCTCGAAAATAGCCTGAATGGTTGTTCCTTCTTCCTTTTCGATTATATCATCGGTCGAACAGACAGGTAGGCGGTAAATATTTGATATCTCTTTTGATAGCAATGTCTTACCGCTTCCCATAAAACCTGTAAATGCAATATTTCTCTTTTTTAACATGCAGGATTCTAACATAATGATATTAGACTGTCAATTTATCCAGGGGTCGAGTGGGCAAACAAGTGAGGGGGTTTATCTTAAACCGTTGAATACAAGAATATAATGAATGATTTGGTCTTTACAAAACAAAGCCATTAACGCGCCTAAAACAAGAAACGGCCCGTAGGCAATGGTTGTATCTTTGGTACGAATTTTTTCTATTAGGCCGAATAAAGCTCCAAAAAAAGGCGCGATAAAAAAGGCTAATAATGTCGCTTTCCAACCCAAAAAAGCTCCGATCATGGCTAGAAGTTTGACATCTCCACCGCCCATAGCTTCTTTCTTGAATAAAAAATCTCCCAATACACCCATACCATAAATGAAACCGCCGCCGAGCATAAAACCGATAACGCCCGCGTCTAAACTTAAGAAGTGGGATGTAAGTATATTTTTCTTAAAACTTGGAAAAATAAACTCGATAAATAAATCATATATGATCGCCGTAATGACAATGGTCATCGTCCAAAATTCAAAATTCTTCGCTTCCGGATCCTCAACCGTTTCTTTATTACGGGAGAAAAAATGATCCAACAGACTGGCCGCAATCAATAGTCCAAACAAAACACGCATCATCCAGCGTCCATAAAAAATAGTTTGATCATCCACTTGATGCAGGTTAGGAAAAATGAAACTGAAAATCAAACCGACGAATAAGCCTCCCACGCTGACTTGATCTGGAATAATTCGATGGCCGAAATCCACAAATGTCGCAATGATAAAACAAGAAACCATAAATAAATAAGGAATCAGGACGGAATCTAAACCGTAATACAGATAAAACCCGACGAAGGTCAAACCTGTTAAGAGTTCAATCAAAAAATATTGAATGGAAAATTTAGCTTTGCAGTTCCGGCATTTGCCCGCCAAAAGAACATAACTGAGAAGAGGAATATTATCGTACCAAGCAATGGGCGTCTGGCATGAAAAACATTTTGACCTCGGGGTGACCACCGATTGTTCCAGGGGCCAACGGAAAATACAGACATTCAAAAAACTGCCAATAATTATTCCCAACATAAAGAACATAAAAATCAAAATATTACTTTCGATCATTCGACAGTTCCTTTTCTAAAGCTTTTCTCATTTTGGATTTAATCTCGTCGGAAAGTTCAATATTTGCCCAATGCTGCAGGGAAAGAACACCTTGAAAATAAAGCATATTTAATCCGTTAGCCGTCTGGGCTCCCCGTTCTCTCGCCATTTTTAATAACATGGTTTCTTTCGGCCGATAAATCAAATCATAAACGACCAAAGATGAATGCAGCATTTCTTCATCCACTAAAATAGGATCTTCTTCCTTTAATCCAATAGACGTTGTGTTGATCAATATATCAGCTAACTCAATATTCAAATCGTCGACGGCACGGACCGGTTCTACATTACTTAAATCTATGCGTTGTCCCAAATCTTTCAGCAATGTAGTCAATCGCGACTCGGTACGATTATAAATCGTAATCAACTCCGGGCGTTCAGGAATCATACAGAGTGTTCCCAAAATAGCGCGGCATGAACCTCCTGATCCGAGAATGGCAATACGTTTTCCTGCAGTACTGACGCCCATTTCTTTTAATTGAGCGATAAAACCGGGCGCATCGGTATTATAACCAATCAATTTACGGTCATGATTGATAACAATGGTATTCACAGCGCCGAGTTTTTCAGCCAGCGGCGTTAAAACATCAATATGTTCGACAACATCTTCTTTATATGGGACCGTGACATTTAAGCCAAATATTGGAGAATCCGGTTCACGCAATGCAGAAAAAAAATCGGCAATTTCATTTTTCTCGAGGGGAAATAATTTATAAACTGCATTGACGTCGAGCGCTTTGAAAGCCGCATTATGCATAACCGGCGATAAACTATGCGACACAGGCTTGCCAATGATTCCATATACAGCTTGTTGCTCTTCTTCCTCCATCACACGGCCTTCTTTTTTTGATTCCCCTGAGATAACAATTTATTCAGAGCATTAATATAGGCCTTGGCGGATGCTTCCAAAATATCTGTACTGGTTCCTTGAGCAATGATCGTATTGTCTTTAAATTTCACTTTGACCGTGACTTCTCCCAAAGCATCTTTCCCTCGCGTAACCGATTGTATGGAATAATCCAAAAGTTCTCCGGAAATTTTTGTGATGAAATCAATGGCTTTATAACAAGCATCGATGGGACCATCACCCGTGGAACTATGTTTATACTTTTTATTTTTAGATTTTAAGACCACATCGACATTAGGTTTTATATTTGTTCCGCTTTGAAGCATCAAACTATCCAACATCCATACTTCGCTATAAACTGGAACTTCATCCTCAACAATAGCGACGAGATCTTCATCAAAAACTTGTTTTTTCTTGTCGGCGACCGTTTTAAACCGCTCAAATGCTTTATCAAGATCTTCGGCTTTAAGTTCAATTCCCAATATTTTCAATCGATCCCTGAATGCGTGACGGCCGGAATGTTTCCCCAAAACCAAACCCGTACCGACATAACCGACATCTTCGGGTTTCATAATTTCATACGTCGATCGTTCCTTTAAAATTCCGTCCTGATGAATACCGGATTCATGAAGAAAAGCATTTCTACCGACGATGGCCTTGTTGGGAGCAATGAGAAAACCGGTATATTTGCTCACCAAATGCGACGTGCGGATAAATTCTTTGGTGTTAATTCCCGTCGAGCATCCAAAAAAATCTCGACGAGTATTGATGGCCATGACAATTTCTTCCATCGACGCGTTTCCCGCTCTTTCACCGATACCGTTAATGGTACATTCCACTTGGCGCGCACCTTTTTTTACAGCGTCGAGAGAATTAGCAACGGCCAATCCCAAATCATCGTGACAATGCGTTGAGATGATCGCCTTACCTATATTGGGAACATTGTTTTTTATCGCCGCGATAAGGTCTCCATACTCCGCAGGCATACCGTACCCGACGGTGTCCGGAATATTAACGGTTGTCGCGCCGGCTTTAATCACCGCCTCAACGACCTTAAAAATAAAATCTCTTTCAGACCGAGACGCATCTTCCGGCGAGAATTCAATATTTTCCGCTCTCTTCTTAGCATATTTGACAGCGTCAACGGCCATTTGAAGAATTTCATCCTGACTTTTTCTTAATTTGTGCTGCATGTGGATTTTTGACGTGGCTAAAAATACGTGAATGCGTTTATTCTTAGCTCCTTTAAGCGCGTCTGCCGCCGCGTCGATATCTTTTTTAATGGAACGGGCCAACCCGCAGATCGTTGATTTCTTTATATGTTTGGCAACCAATTGCACGGAATCAAAATCACCTTTAGAAATCACCGGAAACCCGGCTTCAATAATATCAACACCCAAACGTTCTAATGCATAGGCAATATCTAATTTTTCTTCCTGATTCATGCTTGCGCCGGGAGCCTGCTCGCCGTCACGTAAGGTGGTATCAAAAATAAATACTTTATCGTTTTTCATTTTTTATAACCTCAAAATAAAAGGGCGAGGTATTTGTCCTCGCCCTATTGTTCGCAAATACCAAATTAATTTACTTCTTCATCCACGACATCATGTCCCGCAGATTCGTTCCGACTTTTTCAATTTTATGACTGGCCGAATCTTTACGGTACTGGTTAAATTTCTTGCGTCCGGTTTTGTTTTCATTCATCCATTCTTTGGCAAATTTACCGGATTGAACTTCTTTAAGAATTTTCTGCATTTCTTTTCTGGTTTTTTGATTAATGATTCTTGGGCCCCGAGAATAATCCCCATATTCGGCTGTATCCGAAACACGTTGCCGCATTCCGACGATTCCACCTTCATACATCAAATCCACAATCAATTTCATTTCATGCAAACATTCAAAATACGCCATTTCAGGAGCATAACCAGCGTCGACCAAGGTCTCAAATCCGGCTTTAATCAACTCACTGCATCCACCGCATAAAACCGCTTGTTCACCAAACAGATCCGTTTCGGTTTCTTCTTTGAAAGATGTTGTAAATATTCCCGCCCGGCCGCCGCCAATACCACGCGCATAAGCTAATGCATCAGCCAAAGCATGGCCGGATGCGTCTTGATGAATAGCGACGAGACATGGAACACCTTTGCCTTCTTCAAATTGTCGTCGGACCAAAGCGCCAGGCCCTTTTGGAGCAATCATCCACACATCAATATCTTTAGGTGGCTTGATTTGGCCAAAATGAATATTAAAACCATGGGAAAAAGCTAATGACTTTCCTTTTTTCATATGTTTTTTTAATGACTCTTTATAAATCTCACCCTGTAAATGATCTTGCGTTAACATCATAAGAACATCCGCTTTTTGTGCGGCTTCACTTGCATCAATGGGCTTGAAACCATCTTTAACAGCCATATCATAGTTTGGTCCGCCTTTACGTTGCGCCACGATGACATCCAAACCGCTGTCTCTTAAGCTTAAAGCTTGGCCGCGGCCCTGTATCCCATAACCAACAATAGCAATCTTTCTTCCCTTATATGTCTTTAAATTTGCGTCTTTATCATAATATATTTTTGGCATTTTATTCCCTTCCTTTAATAACTTATGTCAATATTTTGACTAAATTTATGTATTCATCCAAATGTTTAAATTCTTTATGAGTTGCGTCTTTTAAGTCGATGATGTTGATTTCATCTTGCAGGATACCGACGGCTTTTCCAAATTCACCGCGTAAAACAAGATTTCCTGCTGCCGCGCCTAAACGAGTGGCAAGAATACGGTCTCTTCCCGTCGGTGTTCCGCCGCGCTGTATATGGCCTAAGACAACGAATCGTGATTCAAGACCAGTCATCGTGGTAATGGTATTGGCAATTTCATGAGCCTTACCGGCACCTTCCGCGCAAACCACAATCCAGCTGATCTTTCCGCGGCTGTTTCCTTCTCGTACATTTTGACACATGGCGTCGAAATTAAATTTACGCTCCGGGACAATGACTTCTTCAGCGCCCGCGCCCAAAGCAACTTCAGCCGCGATGTATCCGGATTTATTTCCCATAACTTCAATAATAAAAACGCGCTCCATGCTATGAGCCGTATCACGCACTTTGTCGATGGCATCTAAGGCCGTGTTAACAGCGGTATGGCAACCAATGGTTTGATCTGTTCCAAAAATATCATTGTCGATTGTTCCAGGAAGGCCGATCGTCGGAAACTTATGTTTTTCCCATAATTCATTTGCACCTTTATAACTTCCATCTCCGCCAATAACAACCAAACACTGAATGCCATGTCGCTTTAAAATTTCAACTGCCTTCTTTTTTCCTTCCGGCGTGCCGAATTCTTTGGAACGTGCTGTCTTTAATATGGTCCCGCCTCGATTGATGATGTTGGATACGGAGCGATGACTGAGCGGAATAATTTCTTCATTTAGAATACCGGCGTAACCACGGATAATTCCGTCGACGGCAATATTATTCCCCAAGGCAACTCGAACCACAGCGCGAATAGCCGCGTTCATGCCCGGACCGTCACCGCCGGATGTTAAAATCCCAATCTTCTTAACTTTATCTTGTCCGAATATGCTCATATTAGTACCGATAATGCTCCGGCTTGTACGGTCCTTCAACCTTCAAATTCAAATATTTAGATTGGACCGGCGTGAGGGTTTCGAGTTTTGCGCCGATTTTTTTCAAATGCAGACGCGCTACTTTTTCATCCAGCAATTTAGGCAGAACATAAACTTTATTCTCATACTTATTGCTGTTCTTATAAAGTTCAATTTGAGCCATAACTTGATTTGTAAATGAATTACTCATAACAAATGACGGATGTCCCGTCGCGCAACCGAGATTAACTAAACGCCCTTCTGCTAAAACAATTAATTTTTTTCCATTCGGAAATTCATATTCATGGACTTGAGGTTTGACTTCGACTTTTTTAATATCTTTTCTTTTGTTAAGGTAAGCCACGTCGATCTCAAGATCAAAATGACCGATATTGCAGACAATAGCACCGCTTTTCATCACATCAAGATGACGCGAAACAATGACTTCCCGGCATCCGGTTGTTGTAACAAAAATGTCTCCGATTTTGGCCGCATCGTCCATTTGCATAACTTCAAAACCTTCCATCGCCGCCTGTAAAGCACAGATCGGATCAATTTCAGTAACAACCACGCGTCCGCCCAAACCTTTAACGGCTTGCGTACAACCTTTTCCGACGTCGCCATAACCGGCGATGACACAAACTTTTCCGGCGATCATAACATCCGTTGCCCGCTTAATTCCGTCGATCAATGATTCACGGCATCCGTATAAATTATCAAACTTTGATTTAGTCACGGAATCGTTGACATTAATCGCGGGAACTTTTAGAGTTCCCTTTTCAACCATTTCGTAAAGACGATGAACACCCGTCGTTGTTTCTTCAGAAATCCCTTTAACACTCTTTAATAATTCAGGATATTCATCATGCATGATTTGAGTTAAATCACCGCCGTCGTCGAGAATCATGTTCGGGCCCTTACCATCCGGCCAAACAATTGTTTGCTTAACACACCAAACATATTCTTCTTCAGTCTCACCCTTCCAGGCGAAAACCGGAATTCCTTTGGAGGCGATTGCGGCCGCGGCATGATCTTGTGTTGAAAATATATTACAAGATGACCAACGGACATCAGCGCCGAGGTCGATTAATGCTTCGATCAACACAGCAGTTTGAATCGTCATGTGAATACATCCGGCAATTCGGGCACCTTTAAGCGGCTTGGATGCTTTATATTCTTCTCTGATTGCCATTAAACCCGGCATTTCAGCTTCGGCCATTTCAATTTCTTTTTTTCCCCACGCGGCCAAGGATATATCTTTAACTTTAAAGTCATGCGTTGTATTAGTCATTATTTCCTCACTTAATATTTTTTGCATCAAGATATTTCTTTACACCAATGCCGCGATCATTGAGTTAGCTTCTTTTTTCAACGCTGCCGCTGCATCTGTTTTTTCCCAGCTGAATTCATTACGTCCGAAATGACCGAACGCTGCTGTCTTTTGGAAATTGGGATTACGTAAATCTAATTTTTTAATGATTCCCTTTGGTGTTAAATCAAAATTTTTACGAATTAATTCAACGATTTGCTCGTCGGAAATCACACCTGTTCCATACGTGTCGACAAAAATACTGACAGGTTCAGGATGTCCGATAGCATAGCTTAATTGAATGAGACATTTTTTGGCTAATTTAGCGGCAACAATATTTTTGGTAATATATCGCGCCATATAAGCCGCGGAACGATCCACTTTCGTTGAATCTTTTCCAGAAAATGCGCCACCACCATGAGCGACATAACCGCCGTAGGTATCGACGACAATCTTTCGTCCGGTCAAACCGGTATCGCCTTGAGGCCCACCGACGACGAATTTTCCGGTTTCATTAACATAATATTTAGTTTTGGAATCGGCTAATTGACCGACAATCGGTTTGGCAATGATATCTAAAATTTCCTGACGGGCTTTTTTAGTAATTCTTTTTCCTGTCTTATCAACAATTTCTTCAGTATGTTGGCAAGCCAAAACAACGGCATCAATCCGTTTAGGTTCCCCATCTTTGTATTCGATCGTAACTTGACTTTTACAATCAGGACCAAGATAACTTAATTCACCAGAACGGCGCACTTCATCGATTCGAGCCACTAATTTATGAGCTAATACAATCGCCAAAGGCATAAGTTCTTTTGTCTCGTCAGAAGCGTATCCGAACATAATTCCTTGGTCGCCAGCTCCTCCGGTGTCAACGCCTTGAGAAATATCCGGTGACTGTGTGTTGATTGTATTTTGTATACTGCAGGTGTTCACGTCGAAACCGTATTTTGGGTCCACATAACCGATATCATTTAGAACTTTGCGGACAATACGGTCAATATCTAATTTAGCCAGCGTAGTTATTTCTCCCCCGACGATGACTTTTCCATGGCAAACAAATGTTTCACAAGCAACGCGACTATTTGGATCTGCCTTCAAACATGCATCCAATACCGCATCAGAAATCTGATCACTGACTTTATCTGGATGCCCCTTACCTACCGATTCTGAAGTAAAAAAGTATGTTCCTTTCACCCTAATGCCTCCATTTATATTTCTTTTCTCAATTAATTTTTAAAATTTTTTTGTGCTTCGTTATACGCTTCAATGCTTCCGATATCGTACCATTTTCCAGAAAACTTAAAACCATAAACATCTGTTTTTTGATAAAGCCAGCGAATATAATCGCCCGCTTTATCTGGTTTGCCTTGCTCTTTGAGGTATTGTTCAACTAGGGAAAGCGTTTTTCCGGGAAAATAGTAAAAACACATGGAGATGAGGGTTGATTTTGGTTGCGCCGGTTTTTCTTCGAATGAATTAACTTTTCCGGTTTGATCGACCCCGACTACTCCATATAATTTAGCTTCTTCCAAATCGCCAACATCATATAAACCGATGACGGTAGAACCGCTTTTTTTCTTTGCAAACATTATATACGTATCCAAATTATAATCAAATAAATTATCGCCTCCGATGACCAATAAATCATCTTTTATTTTTTTATCCTTAATCGCAAACTGAATATCGCCAATCGACCCTAAACGCTCCTCCGGAGAATTTGTTCCGTCATTGATAATTGTCACCGGACAACCTACATCCAATGTTTGAGCCCATTCCTTAAATGTATCCGTAAACTTATTGTTCGTGATAACCAAAATTTCATTTAATCCATCAAATCCCTTAATCCGATCCAAAATAAAATTAATTAATGGCTTACCGTTAATCGGCAATAAAGGTTTGGGAGTATTTTCGGCGATGGATTTTAACCGTGTACCGTATCCGGCGGCTAATATAAGTACTTTCATTTTATTTCTCCGTTTCTATATCAAAAACATTAGGCGCCAATTCTTTTAATCGTTTACGGCTGTATTCTTCCACTTCTTGTCCCGTCGATAATTTCATAATCTCATCCACCATGCTCTTCGCATCGTCCAATTTGACGGAACGGATGAGTTTTTTAATTTGAAGCAAACTTTGAGGTGACATGCTAAATTCTTTAAGATTCATACCTAATAAAATCAGCGCCAAAACCGGTTCGCCTGACATTTCCCCGCAGAGGCTGACCTTAATGCCCGCCTTATCAGCGGATTCAATAATCAATTTAATAAAACGAAGAACCGCCGGATGACTTGGTTCGTAAAGATTCGCTGTCTGTTCATTAACGCGGTCAATCGCCAGCGTATACTGAATTAAGTCATTGGTACCAATACTGAAAAAATCAGCTTCCTTGGCTAATAAATCCGCGGTCAATGCCGCGGAAGGGACTTCAATCATAACCCCGACGGATAAATTTTCGTCAAAAGGAATTTTTTCCGACCGTAAATTATCTCTAACCTCTTCTAAAATAGCATTAGCTTTCTTGAGTTCAGCCACCCCGGAGATCATTGGGTACATCATCTTGATTTTCCCAAAAGATGATGCCCTTAAAATAGCCCTTAACTGAGTTTTAAATATATCCGGACGCGCCAAACAAAAACGAATTGCCCGCCATCCTAAAAATGGGTACATATCCTTGGGAATTTGTAAACTCGATAAGAATTTGTCCCCACCAAGGTCCAATGTTCGTATGGTGACCGATTTAGGAGCCATCGCTTCAGCCACATGCTTATAAGCCTGAAATTGTTCTTCTTCCGACGGAAGATCGATACGGTTCATATAAAAATACTCGGTGCGATACAGCCCAATGCCTTCCGCATTTCTCTTTTTGATTAGCGGGATTTCTTCCGGCAATTCAAGATTGGCTTCTAAAGTAATTTTATGTCCGTCCAATGTTTCCGACGGCATATCTTTAATATTTTCATACTGATCACGAAATTCATTGATACGGCTGCGGACCTTGGCATACTCATTTTTTGTTTCATTCGTCGGACGAATGATGACCAATCCTTTTCGTCCGTCGACAATGATAACGTCCTGATTTTTTATTTTTAACGTGGCGTCAATTAAACCGACGACAGCAGGTATACCTAAAGATTTCGCCATGATGGCCGAGTGAGACGTTTTTCCTCCGATATCCGTGCAGAAAGCCAATATTTTCTTATTAAACATACTCGCTGTATCCGATGGAGATAAATCGTGACTGACGATAATCAGGTCGTCCGTTAAATTCTCGAATTCATGAATTTTATATTCATTCGTTAAATTCTTTAGAACCCGTCGCCCGACGTCGCTGATATCACTCACACGTTCCTTAAGATATTCATCTTCCATCTTCTCAAAAAGCTTGGCATATTTTTTAAGAACCTCAGAAAATATATATTCTGCCGACATATGCTCTAAATCAATGCGTCGCATAACTTCATCAATGAGCGTTTTATCCTGCAAAACCATTTTATGGCCGTCGAAAATTTTTGCATGTTCTTCTCCGATATCCAGCGTAATTTTCTTTTGAATGTCTTCTATTTCATAACGGGCTTTATTTAAAGCCTCTTCGAGGCGAGCTAATTCGACGGGTACTTCTTGAGGCATGATGGATCTGGGTGGGACTACAAACTCTTGTTTGTCCAAGATGAATGTCCTGCCAAGCGCTATTCCCGGAGCAGCCGGTATCCCTTTAAGTACGATTTCTTTCATAAATTCTGATTCTCGATCAGCAATTTCTCTAATTTTTCACAGGCTTCCTGGGCATCATCACCGTCGGTAACTAAATTAAACTTACTGTTGAACGTGCCTTCTAACGTTAAAAGACTCATAATCGATTTACCGTTAATCTCTTTGTCATTCTTGTATAAAAAAACATCGGCACGAAATTGGGAAGCGGCTTTAACGAACTCCGACGCTACCCGAATGTGCAAACCTTTTCTATTTTGAATAATGATTTCTTTCTCGACCCTGGGCATAAAAAACTTCTCGTTTACAGTTACCGTTTAATAATTCGGTGGGTTTCAATTAATTTGATTAAGGCCTTGTTTAATTTCTTTGAATCGTGACGGACATAATCTGTAACCCCTAATAAGTCCGTTGCTTCGACTTTTATTCCGAGCGCTTTAATCTTCTCTATATCCGCTAAGACGGGATACGCATGCTGCTCTTTATATCTTTCGAGTGCATTTTCAGGAGCTTTCGCGTCATTGATCAAACATGCATCGATAATACCTGGTATCGAATGATCGAGAATCGCCTTGGCATGATCGCTCGCCGTGAAATAGTCGGTTTCTCCGTGCTGCGTCATCACATTACAAATATAAATCTTAAACGCATGCGATTTGACAATAGCATCACTCATTCCATTAATCAATAAATTCGGAATAACACTCGTATAAAGACTACCTGGGCCTAAAATAACGACATCCGCTTCTTCAATGGCAACCAACGCAGCCTTGGTAGGATGCGCCTCCTCGCCGGTTAAGGCAATTTGTTTGATCGCCACGTTGGGATTAGGAATTTTATCCTCCCGATCCGTCGTCGATCCGTCCATATACTCAGCTTTTAAATGAACATTGCTAACCGTGGCCGGAACAACCTTACCGCGGATAGCCAAAATTTTACTTGTTTCATTAACCGCTTTTTCAAAATCTCCATCAGTTAAATGATACATGGCCGTCAAAAAAAGATTGCCAAAATTATGCCCCTTTAACTCGGATTCTTTTGAAAATCGATACTGAAAAAGCTTACCTACCAACTCAGGCGCGTCCGCTAAAGCGACCAGACAGTTCCGTATATCACCGGGCGCGACAATATTAAATTCTTCTCTTAAACGTCCCGACGATCCGCCGCTATCGGCGACAGTAACAACGGCCGTAATATTCGACGTGTATTCTTTTAAACCAAAGATCAAATGTGAAAGGCCTGTGCCACCGCCGACGGTGACAATCTTCGGTCCGCGTTCTAAATATGTTTTCTGATAGAGAATATTGACAAGTTCGCGTTGTCCTCCGGGAAGAACTGATGTTAAAAGCGAAACGATCATCCCGCTGATTCCCATGACCGTAAGGATCATGCCGCACAAAATCCAAATAAATCCAATGGTACTGACCAGAGGGTGCGGCTGGTCCATTTTACCCAAAATTAAAACTCCGACGGCAACAATAACGACTCCCAAAAATGAAAGAAAAAACCATCGTTTCACCTTGATGCCGGGATAAAGCCATTTAAATGGATTTTTTGTCATGACTAAAGCTTTAACAACCGTCCATCTTCTTGTTGGACTAGTTTTAACATGTCTTTGTCATCTTTGACCGCTTTAAGATTGTCGCGGACAAATTTATCTTTGAGCAGACGAGAAATTCTCGCTAAAGCTTTCAGATGTGGTCCTGCTGAATCAACAGGAGCAATGAGCAGGAAGAATATATAAGCAGGTTCACCGTCGAGGGAATCAAAATCAACACCTTTTTTACTGACACCTAAACAACCGATTAAATTATCGACGCAGTCAGTTTTTCCGTGAGGAATAGCAATACCTTGTCCAATCGCCGTCGAGCCTAAGGCTTCTCTGGCCATTAAGACCTCGGTAACCTTTACCTTTTGAGTTTTCTTTATTTCGCCGCTCTTAATTAAGAGTCCGACTAACTCGGAAATGATCTCTTCCTTCGTACTACCTTGTAAGTCCGAAGAAACTGTTTTCAAAAAATCTTTAATACTCATTCAGCTATCCTCCAACAGATAAAAACGTAAAAAGCGGCGGAAGGGATTCGAACCCTCGACATCCACCTTGGCAAGGTGGCATTCTAGCCAACTGAATTACCGCCGCAAAGTCAAATTTAAAATGAGCCAAAAACCGTACTAATCCGACGAGAAACACCGAATTGGTGGGCCGCGAGGGACTTGAACCCCCATGCCTTGCGACACTAGTTCCTAAGACTAGCGCGTCTACCAATTCCGCCAGCGGCCCAAAAATGGTGACCCAGCCGCGACTCGAACGCGGTACACCTACCTTAAAAGGGTAGTGCTCTACCTGATGAGCTACTGGGTCAAATTTTTAAAGAACAAAAATTTTCAATTTTGAATCTATAACTTATGCTAAATAAGGAATGGTTTTAAACCAGTCCCTACCGTCGTTCTTATCGTTCCAATAACTGTCGATCTTTATCCGCCAACATTGTATCAATTTCTTTTATATATTTGTCTGTCAACTTCTGGACAGTTTCAAGCGACTTTGTTTCATCATCTTCAGAAATCTTTTTTTCTGTTTTCAATTTTTTTAATCGATCATTCGCATCTCGTCGGATGGTTCTTAAAGAAATCCGGGATTTCTCAGCCATATCTTTAACCATTTTGGCTAATTCTTTTCGGCGTTCTTCCGATAAAGACGGAATATTAATTCTAACAATCTTTCCGTCATTATTCGGCATAAGCCCAAGATTTGAATTTGAAATAGCCTTCTCTAATTCCGGAATAACTGTCGCGTCCCAAGGCTGTATGATGAGCGTCTTCGGATCCGGAATATTGATGGACGCTAATTCTTTAACCATGGTCATGGTTCCATAATAATCGACGTGTAACCCTTCAATAAGACCTGGATGAGCGCGGCCGGTACGCACTTCATTAAATTCACGATGAGCGGCCTCAATCGATTTTTTCATTTTTGTTTCTGTTTCCTGAATGACTTCTTTCACGGCCATATAATTACCTCTCTAGGGCACATTTCAAAAGAAATGTGCCTTATTTAACCAATGTTCCAATTTTTTGACCAAGAACGACTTTCAAAATATTTCCCGGTTTTAACAAATCAAACACAACAATGGGTAAATTATTATCCATACACATGCTGATCGCCGTCGCATCCATAACTTTCAGATCTCTTTTCAAAACTTCCATAAATGTCAATGAGTCAAACTTCTTAGCGTTCTTATTTTTTACCGGATCGTCGGTATAAACACCGTCGACCTTTGTTGCTTTAAGGATAACCTCTGCCTGTAATTCCGACGCCCGCAAGGCCGCGGCTGTGTCCGTCGTAAAAAATGGGTTTCCGGTTCCGGCCACAAAGATAACGACTCTTTCTTTTTCCAAATGCCGAAGAGCGCGGCGTCTGATATAAGGTTCAGCCACCGCGGACATTTCAATGGCACTCATGACCCGCGTAGGCACACCGATTTTTTCAAGTGCGTTTTGTAATGCCAATCCGTTTAATACCGTCGCTAACATGCCCATATAATCAGCGACCGAACGGTCAAGACCGAATCTTTTTGACTGAACTTGCCCGCGAAATATATTTCCACCGCCGACAACAAGCGCGATTTTAACACCTAATTCATGTATTTCTTTAATTTGCGAGGCCAAGGAAGCACACATTTCAATATCAATCCCATGCTCTTGGCTTCCAAGTAATGCCTCACCACTGAGTTTTAAGAGAATACATTTATAGGCGGGTTTTTTTGTCTTACTCAACTTCGTTAACCTTATATCGGATGAATCGTTTTATAAAAATGTTTTCACCGATACTAGCAATTAATGAATTAACTTTTTCTTGAATCGAAGTTTTTGCATCTTTCACAAATGGTTGCTCTAATAAAACGGCTTCCTTAATATAAGACGCCTGATCTTTCTGTTCCGCTAAAACATTTTGCGGAATATCTTCTCGACGGACATATTTCGGATTTAAAGCCGCAATGTGCATAGCCAAGTCTCGGGTAAAAGACATAAAATCAGCATTTTTTGCGACGAAATCAGTTTCACAATTGACTTCGACAATAACACCGATTTTAGCACCCGCGTGAATATAAGCTTCGATGCGGCCTTCGCTCGCGGTTCTGGAGCCTTTTTTGGCAGCCAGTTCCAAACCTCTTTTTTTGAGGACTTCTTTTGCCTTCTCTAAATTACCATTCGTTTCTTCTAAAGCCTTTTTACATTCCATAACACCGCAAGAAGTCAGTTCGCGCAATTCTTTAATATCTTCAGCCGTAATAGCCATATATAAATTCCTTTCTTAAATAATATCTAATCGACGCTAATGAATCTTATGCAGCTGTTTGATCGGCTGGATTAGATGCTGTTGTATTATCTGGTACCGCTATTTTTTCAGATGTTTTTGCCGCTGTTCCTGTTTGATTTCTAGCCTGTTTACTCTCACTAACGGTAGTAGCGAATTCTTTACAACCTTCACGGATACTTTCAGCAACAACGGCTGTTAAAATCCGAATAGATTTTAAGGCATCATCATTTCCAGGAATCGGATAATCAATTTCGTCAGGATCACAATTCGTATCAACAATAGCAATAATTGGAATACCTAATTTTTTAGCTTCAAGGACAGCAATATGTTCTCTTTTCGGATCGACGATAAAAATAACATCCGGCAAACCCTTCATTGTACGAATACCATCCAAATCGCGGAATAATTTATCTTTTTCCTTATTTAGGCGAGACATTTCTTTTTTCTTTAAATTCTGCCAAATACCGTTCTCACTCATTTTCTCAATGGCTTCCATTCTTTGAACGGATTTCTTAACGGTTTGAAAGTTAGTTAAAAAACCTCCCAACCATCGGCTTTTGATATAAAACATATTTGATTTTTTTGCTTCTTCTTCAATGATCATTTGAGCTTGTTTCTTCGTTCCGACGAATAAAATTTTTCCGCCCTTAGCCGTCACGTCTCTCACAAAATCTTTTGCATAATTTAAATGCTCGACGGTTTTCTCCAGATCAATAATATAAATACCGCTTCGTTTTCCAAAAATAAACCTACTCATTTTCGGATTCCAGCGTTGTGTTTGATGACCAAAGTGAACGCCCGCTTCTAATAATTTCTTGATTAAATCTTCTACCATTTTTCCTCCGTTTTACCGTTCAATATTATGCTTCTTTTAACCTTAAAATGTTTCTTATGCAGGATAAATCATCATAATATTGTTAGTTATTATTAAACACTAAATTTAAGTTTGGATAGTATATACAATAATTGTTTTGTTTGCAACTATTAATTTTGGCATAAATGACATTTTACAAACATAAATCGCACAATGCCAAATACTAAGATCCGAGACTATTTACTTAGGTACTACTGGCCTGAAACTGCATCGCATATAGCCTTTGGTACAATTCGCACTCCACAAGCAAGTCTTCATGTTTACCCATTCCGATAATTTTACCATGCTCTAGAACAACAATTTTATCCGCGCGTTGGATCGTAGATAGACGGTGCGCAATCGCAATAACCGTTCTTCCTTCCATCAGTTCATCTAAAGCTTCTTGAACAAATTTCTCTGATTCGGAATCAAGCTGTGACGTCGCCTCATCTAAAATCAGAATAGGAGCGTTCTTTAGAATCGCTCGGGCGATGGAAATTCTCTGCTTTTCTCCGCCTGATAAACGAAATCCCCGGTCGCCGATGACCGTATCGTAACCCTTCGGCATTTTCTCGATAAATGGATGGGCAAAAGCCTTTCGAGCGGCACTAATAATATCCGATTCGTCCGCGTTTTGGTTTCCATAAGCTATGTTTGCCCTGACGGAATCATTAAATAAAATTGAATCTTGCGTGACGATACCTATTTGATCTCTCAAACTTTTGAAACCAGCTTCTCTTAAATCAACACCGTCGAAAAAGACACCACCTTTCGTCGGATCATAAAAACGGGGAATAAGATTAACTAATGTCGTTTTACCTGTCCCCGTCGGGCCGACTAAGGCGACCAGTTCACCTTTTTTAATTTCCAAATTTATATTTTTTAAGACAGGTTTCGAATCTTCCCCATAACTGAATTCAACATTTGTCAGTTTAAGGGAGTGTGTAAATTCATTTAGCATTTTATAAGATTTTAGTTCATGCACCTTGATAGGAGCATCAAGAATTTGATAGATGCGGTCATTGGCGACCAAGGCTTGCTGAATAATCGCGTTCACATTCCCTAATTTCTTAACCGGAGAAATAATAGACATGATAGCCCCAAAAAATAATATAAAAACACCCGAAGAAAGATATTCATCCATGACCAGTTTTCCCATCCAAAAAATAATAAACATTCCGCAAATAGCCCCGAAAATTTCCGTCATCGGAGCAATCGCCAACAATCTCTTAATCGAGCTCATTTTCAACTTATAGTATTGATAATTTTTTTCACCAAAACGCTTAACTTCATAATCCTCGGCATGGTAAGCCTTAACCAAAAGAACACCAGATATGGTTTCTAATAATAATGAGTTAATATCCGCCACCTTCTCTTGAATTCCTTTGGAAAATTTTCTTAATCTCCGGCCCAAACTGCTCATCGGAATAGCAATAAAAGGAAAAATTAAGAAAATACAAAGCGCGCCCTTGGGGTAAATGGTAAAGGCGATCACTGTGTAAATAATGATTAAAAATGTCTGGCAAAAAAGATCTATTAAGCCATAGGATAGCGCATTCTCGACGAGGTTTACGTCATGAGTGATCCGTGAAATAAGCTCACCCGTTCGCTTAGTGCTGAAATATTCGAGAGATAAATTTTGAATTTTTTTATACAGCTTGTCTCGAATATCCCGCATGATTCTTTGAGAAACATCATTCATGTAATATTTTGAAAAATAGCCTACCACATGTTTCATGATCAACAGAATGATGAGAATAATCGGAAAAATCCAAAATAGTGTTTCCTGTTTGGTCGCATTTAATTGAAGAACGATATTATTTAAGAAATCCGGCAGTTGATTGGGGATAATGATCGGCTTATCGTTGAAAATCCGGTCCATTAAGGGAACCAATAAGGGGAGCTGAATGCCTTCAAAAATGGTAGCTAATAACATAAGGACAATGGCGATGGAAAAAAGCCGATAATGCCCGCGCAAAAACGATAAAAGTTTTATATAATTTTTCATAATTGGGAAATGGTAGCATAACGATTGACATTTGTCGAGGTCTTTGTTATCCTGATTCTCTTAATTAAGCATAGGAAACAGAAGAAGTTACAGTTTGGATTAGAATCATGAAAAAGCTAAAACTCGCGATTATTGGTCTGGGTCATTTAGGCTCATTACACCTCAAAATCTTCAAGGAATTTTCCCAAAAAGCCGATATTGTCGGCATTTGTGACTCTAAAGATGGCATTGCCCGCCGATTGGCTGAGGAAAATGGCATCCCCTTTTTTCATACCGATTATACACAGCTCTTAGGAAAAGTCGATGCCGTCAGTATTTGTACACCGACGGAAAGTCATTATGAAATCGGCAAGTTCTTTTTAAGCCATAATATTCATGTATTTATAGAAAAACCCATAGCTAAGACCGTTGCC
>JAGOSC010000067.1 GCA_018062515.1 Candidatus Omnitrophota bacterium | reverse complement strand
GTACGTATCCATACACTGCCAAAAGCCTTTATGAAGAAAAACCTTCAATTGCCCATCGGTAGCCAATTTTTGTAAAGCACCGCTTTCTAAAATAAAACTTTCATCATTCTTAAGATATTTAAAAATGTCCTTCTTAAAAATAAAGTATCCGCCGCTGATCGAATTTCTTTGGTCATGCGGTTTTTCACTAAAGGACAATACATGATCATCTTCAATCACCAGTTCACCATATTGAGATTGGGGATGGACACCTGTCACCGTCCCGATCTTGCCGTGGGCTTTATGAAATTTAACCAGCTGGTTAATATCCAAATCAATAACCCCGTCGCCATAGGTCAACATAAAATAATCATCATCAATATATTTCTCAATGCGTTTAACACGAGCGCCTGTCATCGTCAACTCACCCGTATCGACTAAAGTAATTTTCCATCCTTCTTCTTGATGTTTTGTATGAAATGATAATTGTTTTGAGCCTAGTTCCAACGTAAAATCGTTCTCGAGCATTTCATAATTACAGAAATACTGTTTGATATAATCACCTTTGTAACCTAAGCACAAAATAAATTCATTGAACCCATAGTGGGCATACGTTTTCATAATATGCCATAAAACCGGATACCCTCCGATCTCCACCATTGGCTTCGGTTTAAGTTCTGTTTCTTCTCTTAATCTTGTACCCTGCCCGCCGCAGAGAATGACAACTTTCATAAATCTCCTTAATTCATCGGTGATGAGATTTCTTTCTCCAGCGCCGAGGCTTCAAAGTTTTCGGATTCGCTATTGAAAAACTTGTCTGTAAATTCTTCTTTTAATTCAATATAAATTTTCCTTCCCTCCGCGGTATCTTCCTCTGCTTTACGGATATCCGGCCATCGCGATTCTGGAAACTTGACATACATATTAAATGTCTTGGTGAGGCTGATAACCTTTTTCTTTGGAAATGCCGGCATGTCAATCAATGAATCTCCAATGACAAACGATTGAACAATATCCTCATCCTTCACATACCCAAGGCGCTCTACTTCTGCACGCAATGGCGTTCCGTGGAACGGGGTAAAATGATAAGCGTTACGGTCATGCGAATTAATGTGCTTATTAAACCGTATGGTATCAAAAGCCAAATCGACTGTTTCATGAGGAAAGCCCATAATATTATTTACACTAAATGGAATACCGCTTTTCTCGACGACCTTAAAGTTGGTCAACATCATGGCATTGGTCACCGGCCGTTTTAAATGCTTTTTGCGGAACTCTTCATTCCCATGCTCAATCCCAAAAGAAATCCGCGCGCACTTCATCTTTTTCATGATTTCAAGCCGTTCTTCCGTGATCGTCTCAATACGAGTTTGGCACCAAAACGGCAGGCCAATGTCATTGTACATCTCCGCAAATTCCTCAAGCTCACCTTTCTTCCAGGAAAGAAATGTGTCCGCCCAGAAATACAGATACTCTGCACCCATAACCTCTTTATAGAACTTAAGCTCGCGATGCATATTTTTGATGGTCTTACGTCTTAAATAAGATTTTCCTTCCTCATGTTTATACATTTCCATTTGTGAAGGCGAATTACAAAAAGCGCAGGTATACGGACAGCCCCGATGAGTCTCGACAGGAAACATCCGATAAACCGTCCCACCCATTGGCCGGTAATAACGGCCTTCTTCAAAAATCGACATATCAATCAGCGGATTTTTATCCATATCCACCATTTTAGTTTGATTAATTTTGATCGTCCCGTCTTGTTTCTTTATCCATAAATTACTGATATCGTCGTAAGATTGTCCGCTGGCCAGGCACTCGCACAGCCTGCTCAGTGCGTCCTCTCCTTCTCCTTTGCAGACAATGTCAATTTCCGGGAAACTCAAAATCAACTTCGGTGCAAATGTCGGCAAAACGCCCCCGGCAATGGTCAAGATATTCAAATAACGAACTTTCTTTAATAAACGCAAACCCAAATCAAACATATCTTCGGTCGTCGACAAGGCCAGCAAGTTCGGTCTAAATTCTAAAACCTCGCGCTCAAAATCTTCAAAACAATTTGTGCTCTTGGATAAGACCTTCCTGGGCATCTCATACGGCCGCGCCATCAGTCTTTCACTCTTAGACTTATCCGAATCCGGCACAAAAACTCCATCGATTCGTTCATACGGAGTTGTGTCAAAAAGCCTGACTTCAAATCCCTTTTCCTTTAATACCGCTGACAATAAAGCCACTCCCGGTGGAAGCATATTCATTCCTTTAAAATTAGGATAAATCAGCATGACTTTAAGGCTCATCGTTTTCCCCTTTTGTGATGTATTCGTTTAATAGCTACGTTCGAGCTCATATAAATTTTTGTGACTGGTCGTGAACAAAGATTGAAAACACGGTTTAACTCTAAAACACTGTATTTAAACAAGTGAAGCATGCGCATCTCCCAACAAACTCAATAAGCGTTCTGGTTGATTGGATGAACGGTTTAAATAGAAATAGGAATCAATAATTTTTCTGGCCTCTTCCAAATGCTGTTTGACATCAATTTCCTTTTCTAAAATATTCAAAACGATATTACGCACGTCCTGAATGGACTGGGCCTGCCAAATAAGATCGGACTGGATATTTTTTAACGGCGACATATTAATCTGTTCCGGTGTACTCACCACTACGATCTCACAACCATATGCCAACGCTTCAAATGATACCCCGGACTGACTGCCAATCATGACTTTGACCTGTCGAAGTAATTCTTCAATAGGCTCCTGGCGAATAATAAAACGAACATCCTCTCTCTTAAATTTAACGTGCTGAAAAACTTTTTCAATCAACAAAAATGGATGCGGCTTGATCCAGACTTCGATATTTTCCAAAGGCGTTAACGCCTGTTTGACCACATTCATTAATGCGCCACTCTCTCGCACGCTGATGGGAAGAGCTAAAAGAACAACCTTCTTTTTCATTTGTACTTCTTCCGTCATACTCTTTTTAAGATGCTCGTAACGGATAGCCTCGGCAATCATCAATTTTTCTTTTGGCCACCCTGAATGGAGCATATCTGTGTAAGGTTTTTGCCCATTACAAACTAGTTTATCCGGTTGCGGCAAAGGGTATCGTCCGTCGGTGAACTCGCTCGGCCGGTTAAAATAACTTAACAGCATCGACGAAACGGCGGCATGTTGATAAGCGATCAATTCCGCCGGTTTGATTTGAATTTGATTAGCTAAAATAAGCGCCTTTTCCCAACCTTGCATTTCACAATAATAGAATACACGTTTAGGTTGATAGGTTTGAAGAATTGCCTGCCAACTATAATAGAAGAGAAGATTATAATATCCGTCTTTACCTATGAAAGAATGAAACCAATCATCTCGAAAAGCTTCATAAATATTGTAATTTTCAAAAGACATGGCCTCGGCAATTTTACTTTCCAACCTTAGAAAACGAATTCCTATTTGAAAAATTTTTAAAAGAGCTTTGCATTGAGTTTTGACCGTACAGAACTTTTCCCAATAAACGATATTATTCCCATTCTCATTAAACTTTTGTGTATATTTTAGTGAATCCTTTAACGAGAGACGATCATTACTAACGGATATGGCCAACCATTGAATATCTTCACCCTGTTCCTGCAATGCCCGCTGTAATGGAAAACAATAATTATTTTGGAATACGCCGCTTTCAGCCACATTCATGTTAAATACCGGATAATACGTCAAAAACAACAAAGAATTCTTTTTAATGTTTCGACCTGGCCGCGCCTTTTTTATTTTATGGATTCTATATCCATAAGAAAGAACAAATCTAGCTAATAGCAATATGTGTTTAATCAGGAAAAGTCCTTGAAAATCCATGGCCTGTTCCTTCCAGGATTTCCAGTTTTTTGTCGTCATACAAATTATGTTTATTTTTTTCTTATGAACGTAATTTGTCAAAATACTTTTTAATTTCCCGTCGGACGAACCAAAACATATCGACCGAATATCCTTTTGCTGCAAAACTTGGACAATCGCGTCAAATTTACACAAGGCGTTAAAAGCACTGGATTTCAAGGTGCTTTTTTCTCCGATAAGGCTCAACCACCACATGCTCGCGTTCTCATCCACCGCAAAATATTTTTTAAGATCTTCTCCCTTATGACGGATTTTCCCCGGGAGCTGGGCAATTAATTCCAGATACTGTTCGCGGATATTCTCGGCAGATTGATTGATCAAAAACCCGCTTTTCAACACGGCATAGTTCATTTCTTTCTGTTTAAGATCACTCTCAATCTTTTCAAGCACATGTGAATCTGTTGATAAAGGAAATAGATACACCTCACCGGCGGAACCAATTTCCCGTTTATGTCGGTCGGTTAATACAAAAGTTTCATCAAAAATAATCAAATGAGATGTTTTCATTTCAAATTTTGAAAGTCAATCTGTAAACATTTATTTTGTTTGGTTAACTCTTCATGAACACTATGAAAAACTCCTAATACGCCTTCACTCAGATCACAATATTTATTCAAAGCGTAATTTTGGGCCACCCGCGGTTTAAATGTATAAGGAGTCGTCGTGTAATGCTCATCGTCGGTGTCATCCACATATTCAATCACCACTTTATCCCCGAGGGTTTCTTTGATCATATTCAATAAATCTTTAATCTTAGTTTTCTGCAGGCCGGTAATCATGGCAATCTGATTTTTGTATTCATCGGACAAAATCTCGACGCTGCAACGCGCCGCGTCAAGGACATGAATATACTCGCGGATTTCTTCACCATTTCCTTTACGGGTTACTTTTCCTTCTAATAATGCCTGCTTGATCGCGCGATGAATAAAATTATGATCATCCGCCCGGCCGCCATACAAAGAACCATAGCGGAGAATCGTATAATCCAATCCATATTTCTTATGAAAGTCTTCAATAATAAGTTCACAGGCTTGTTTGCTGCTGCGGTAAAATGATCCTAGTTCACTGTATACATAAAGGGAACTTGCAAAAATAAACCGTTTGACATTGTTCAAGCGCGCCGCCTCAAGAATATGAGAATTTCCGAGGATGTTCATCTTAATCGTCTGCAAAGGATCTATTTTAGCTTCTCCTATATCGGCTATTCCGGAAAAATTATAGACATAATCCGCATCTTTGACCGCTTCCTTAACACGGGTTAAATCCAATACATCCCCCATAATAATTTCCTGTGTATCCCGCAAATAAGAGCTTTTCTTTTTGTCATAAATGACAACATGATAACCTGCATCCGTCAAAATATCAGCCACATGACTGCCGATAAATCCCGAACCGCCAAATATAACTACTCTCTTAGACATAATTATTTTCCCTCACTAAATGGTCTAATTCATAAAGATCATTAATATAAATTCCGTCTTTTATATCCTTAAATGGATTATCAAACATAGTATGAACACGTCCGATAAATGGAACGCCAACCTCTTTTGCGCCGACATAATCATTGATCGCGTCGCCGACAAAAAACATCTCGTCTGGATTTAGTCCATGTTTTTTCAAAATAGATCCGGCAATGCTTGCCTTCGATTGAGGAGAACCATAAATTCCCGTAAAATATTTTTCGAGATTTCTTTTCTTAACAATTCCCATCAACTCCTCGTGCGGTGTAGCCGAAGCAATAAACAGCAAAGACTTCGTGTAATAATATTCTAGAAATTCTTTAGCGCCAGGAACAAATTCTGCATTCACAACCCCATCATGGCAAAGCTGTCCGAACCTAGCACCCAGTTCTTTTGATTTCTCCGGTGATAACGGTTCTTTTAAAATCTCGCGGTAAATATAATCAAACTTTTTAAACCGGCTTAAGCCTCCGTTGGCCATATGGTAGTCGACAATCTCGTCGACATGTTCAGGAATATGGCGGAACAGTTCATAAAAAGATTGATTCTTGACCCCAACCGTTTCCAGAATGACTCCATCAAAATCAAAAATGATACCTTTTATTTTCATTATTTAAATGCGTCCAACAAATTCTCGACCGCCTGTGTTTCCATATACACTCTGGATTCTTTCGCGTAAGAACCGATATGCGGCGTTAAAATAACATTATCCAATTCTTTTAAATTTCCATCATACGGTTCCTGTAAAAATACATCCAAGGCCGCGCCAGCTAAATGTTTTTCTTTTAATGCAATAAATAAAGCTTGTTCATTCACCACACCGCCGCGGCAGGTATTGACGATCCACGTTCCTTTTCTCATCAGCCGTAATTTCTCCGGGGTTATTAATTCCTGACTTTCAGAAACATGAATTGTAATGATGTCCGACCAAGCTAACAATTCATCCAGTTCAACTCTCTCGACATTTTCGATTTTATCGACGAAATATTTATCATAAAATTTTAATTCACATCCAAAAGCTTTGAGCAATTCCGCTACTTTACGCCCAATACGGCCATAGCCAATAATACCCACCCGTTTTTTAAACAATAAAGAACCCATCTTTTTTTTCCATTGTCCCTGATGAACTTGGCTGTTTAATTCTGAAATCCCCCGCAACATATCCACGATAAGGCCGACGGTCAGTTCAGCGACGGCTAAAGTCGGTGCATCAGGCGTATTGTATACCCGTATCCCTTTCTGTTGAGTGTAATCGATATCGACATTATCGATTCCGGCTCCGCAACGCGAAATCACCTTTAGTTTTAAAAACTTATTAAGCATTTTCCCGTCGAGCGTTTCAGTCCCGGCGATCAACCCGTCGACGTCAAAAGCCAATTGAGATAATTCATCGGAGGTCATTTTACGGCCGTACGGATTTAATCCGTATTCTAAACCTGCTTCTTCAATAAGTTTAATCGGCTCGTCGCTGAACTCGCCAAAACTACTCGTCGAAATAAATATTTTTTTCGCTTTTGTCATAGTCCTATTCACCACCGGCGACGGTCAATGTCTCGTTCGTAATATATTGATTCTCATCGCATCCTAGAAAATACACCAATTGCGCGACATCTTTAGGAAGTCCCATTCGTCCTAAAGGAATCAATTTGATCCGTTCATCCATATTCTTGGAAAACTTTTTATGAAACTGAGTATCAATGACTCCTGGCCTGATGGTATTGACAAGAATATTATGCTTGGCTCCTTCGCGAGCCAGTGTTTTAGTCAATCCTTCCAGGGCTAATTTTGAACATCCATAGTGAAGCGAATTTTTTGAGCCACCATATTTCGCAGCGATGGAACTGATATTAATAATCCGACCATATTTTCGCTTTTTCATTTCTTCAAAAACTTTTACCGTCAGCAGAATCGGAGCGAACGCATTTAAACTAAACGTATTCGACAAATCATCAAAAGTCAGCTCCGTGTAATTTTTTTTGACTCCATAACCGCCGGCGTTATTGACTAAACAATCAACTTTCATTCCGTTAATCTGGTGATTAAGTCCAGAAATACCGGACTCCGAAGCCAAATCAGCTTCGATAAAAATGCTTTTGACTTTGTTCTTTTTCGCCATTCGCTCTATTTGAACAATTCTTTTTTTATTGGAATGATAATGGCCGATAATATTCCAATGATGATCTATGAATAAAGTAGCAATACTCGCGCCAATATCACTGCTAATACCGGTAATTAATACTGTCTTTTTTTCTGTTCTTTTCATAATTTATATGACCGTACACCGTCGGCAAGGTTCCTGCTCTTTACGGAGATTATTCAAATGCTTAAACCGCAATTGTTCATATTCCGCGTTACGCCAAAGTTCCGATAATCGTGTTCCTTCAACACTTCCAACAGCTAATGTTGATTTGTAATCCGTATCGCAAGGGTTAACCTTACCGTCATACCAGACAAACATCCGGCGCCATAAATCCGAACAAGGTTCATCCACCTGGCTAACCGGGGAATCGTAAACATTTTCCCAAGGATTATAGTCGACGAAACATACCTGATCGACCAAAGGCCCCCATACTTCTTTCATGGAATCCATACTTTGCTTTTCATTAAATTTTACACCGGAAACGCGGGTGATCAGTTTTGATTTCGGGTATTGCTTATTCTTAATCTGATAGAAAAGCTCCAAATTCTTTATGACCCGTTCCAACTTTCCTCCCACTCGCATTTGACTATATAAAGGTTCAACAGCAGCGTCGGCGGAAATGACCATGGTGTTCACGCCCCCAGATAAAATCGCGTGGCAATGCCGTTCATTGAGCAAAGAAGCATTCGTATTAATTTTAAAACCCAAAAATTTTCCGCGGCAGTATTCCAGCATTTGATCAATATCTTTACAAACAAACGGTTCTCCTCTCGACGCTAATGAGAAAAATTCAATATTCCCCTCGGACTGATCAATAATTTCTTTAAATAAATCAAAACTCATGGTTCCCATAAAACCATTTTTCTTGTCCGCAAACGAGGCGTCCGTCTGATAACAAAATACACATCGATAATTACACACCGACGCTGGTTCAATTTGAAGATACGGCGGATATTGGTCCAGTTTTTTTTGTTTTGGAAAAATGTCATAACGGTAACGGTGAAAAAAGTACCTCGGCAAATGTTCATCGGAAATTCTCGATAATTCATCCGTAATAAATGTCGTTAACTTAAAACTTTTATTTTCCGTTGACGTATCTTTCAAATCATTGAGCACCAATTGAAGAATTTCTTTCTTGTAAGATGAAACTTCCTGCGGAATGGCCTGCTCCAGAACTGAACAGCAGCGAAGCCGGCACTTTTCCTGATCATTCTCCAATTGAGAAATAAACATGGAAAAACTTTGTGATTTTTCGTAAATGACTTTCTGATTGTCTTTATTGGGCGATTTTACATTCATGTTGTATCTCTTTATTATATTTTTTTAACCAATACTCCGTCTGGGCTAACTGATATTCATAGTCCACATCACAGCCTGCCTCTTGAATGAGCGGATAAATTTTCTGCCCCATCCACTTTTGGGGGAGCAGCCCTTCTTCGATATGGTCCAGGCAATGCGGCCTGACAATGGACAAAGCCATGTCCGCAAAATAAACATCGCCCTGGGAATCGCGGTCGCAATTTAACGTTTTTGGATTTCCAAATGTATCAAACGGGACAAACGGCTGTAAAGATCCGTCTGAAACTATTTTTCTCGCCCGAAGCGGACTCCACATATTATATTTTGATACAGTCACTGCTGAATCAAAGTTTTTATTTTCCTTAAGCGCTGTAATTCCCTGATCAATTGTCTCTGGTAATATCGTCGCTGAATTGCAATGTAACAATACAATTAATTCCTGCGTTGAATCACGTTTAACGATTTCTTTATAACCAAAAACAAAAACATCTTCACCCAGCGCCTTACTCGTATTGAGATATTCCGGCCGCTCAATAATACCGACCGAATGTTCACGCGCCAAAGACTTTAATGTTTCGCAGTCGGTACACATATAAATTTTGTCGACGAGTTTTGCATTTTTAGCTGCCATTAAAGGATAATAAGCCAATGGATGGCCTAAAATTTTATGTGTATTCTTTCCGGGAAATCCCACACTGCCTTTGCGGCCAATTAATAAAGCTGTAATCATAACAAATCCTCTTTATATTGATTCGGTTTTTGAAAATACCTGCGTCTCTTTATTTACATCATTCCAATCCAAATATCGATTGGACCATTCATGGTCTTTAACTAATCTCACACCATAAAATCCTTCAAAATCGTATTTTCTCCAATAATATTTAAGCCCGCCATGAAATTTGGGATATTGATAATAAATCTGTTCAAAATCAACTTTCCAACCGGATAACTTGAACAATAATTTCCAGTCCGATGGAGAAAGTTCAAATATATGCGTGTTTTCCGCTGAGAAGTCCTTTTTCATATTCTTTCTGATGTACCTTAACCCCACCCGGCTTCGGTGAACATAGGGTACAGTCAGAATAAAATATTTCGCCTTGGTCTTCGTTGACAAGGTATGTAGAAAATTACATGGATCCATGATATGTTCCAACGTTTCAAATGATAAAAAGACATCGGTTTTGATATTATACTCTTCAAGATTCTCTGCCCGGCAATAAATCGCATCCAGCCCTTTTTTCTTGATCTTCTCGACGGCCGTTTTATCTAAATTTACACTTAAACATTTTATGTTATCTCGGTGAGCATATATACTTTTTAAGTATTTAATATGTGCTCCGGAGGAATCGCCAATATCAACAATAACGGGATTTTTAAATTCATCCATCACCGGCGTAATCAACGACATCTGAAAAGCGTGCATATTTCGGACTTTTATTTCATAATATGCATTGTCTACTTTCCATAACGTATATTGATCAGAAATATCAGGGCTAATGATCCTTAACTTCTCCACTAATTCCTGAAGGTTCTGTTCCTGAGCTGCTTGCCTCATGGGTTTAATCAAAAATTTATTTATCTTTTGTTGTATGATTTCTTTATTCATAAGAATTAACCTAACACTTTCTCAAATGCTTTGATAACATCATCCATATCTGATCTTGAATTAGGATGATTAACATATTTAAACCAAATAAATTCCTGATTCATTTTCTCTGACAAAAGACAAGCGCCTGTCCCGTATTTTATCCTTTTTCCGTCGAACCAGGGTTCAATAAACGGAAAATGATTTGTGCCGTAGGCGATCTTTTTTGTAAACATCGGATTTTCATGCATCATTCGTCCGTATCCTTTTATGACGGGAATACCTTCTTCATTCAATTTCTTAGCCAACTGATCGCGCGTCGGCATACCCGCTGAAGGCTGATAACGCCATTTCAACATAAAACAAATATAATCTGAATCTGGTTCCGTCTGAGGTGGAATCAATTGCGGATATTTTTTTAATTGGTTAATTAAATATTTTGTGTTTTCCACTCGCCCTCGATTTCGGTCATCCAAACTTTTAAATTGCTCGACGGCAACGGCCGCTTGTAATTCGGTCAGGCGAAAATTCATTCCAATAATATTAGCTAACATTTCATCAGGCCATGAATCCTTGACGACACCTTCTCCATGATTACGGATTAATCTGGTTTTTAAAGCGATATGCCGATCGTCGGTGACGAGAATACCGCCTTCACCACAGGTTATATTTTTTGTTTCGGTTAAAGAAAAAACACCGGCATCGCCGATCGTTCCGACGTATTTTCCTTTATATTTGACTCCCGGAGCTTGCGCGCAATCTTCTAATACTTTCAATTTATGTTCTTTGGCGATAGCCATGATCGCATCCATATCCGCGGTTGAGCCGCCTAAATGCACGACGATAATGGCTTTTGTCCGTGGAGAAATCTTTCTTCGAATATCTTGTGGATCAATACAATACGTCGTCGATTTAACCTCGGCAAAAACAGGAATACAGTTAAAAAACAATATCGCTGTTGCCGTCGCGTTAAAGGACATACATGGTACAATAACCTCATCGCCCGGCTCAAGGTTGAATGCGCCCAAAGCCATGACTAAAGCGGACGTAGCTGAATTGGCAGAAACCGCGAACATCGATCCAAAATATTCCGCCGACAATGCCTCGAATTCGCGGATA
>JAGOSC010000018.1 GCA_018062515.1 Candidatus Omnitrophota bacterium | reverse complement strand
ATACAATTATCCAAGCTTATAGATACAAAATATGCGGAATTATATCGTCGATTAGAGGGAAAATATAGTGAATATTTAAATGAGACAGATGGTCACATTACTGATCTTCGAGAATCAATAATTGTGAATTCTAAAGGTCCGGCTCTAACTTTGAACGGATTGCAAGCTTTGCGCTATATCATTGCGGATAAAATCGAACATGATAAGCGCATATCTGAACACCGCTTGAATGATGTAAAAAAAGACAATGCCATGAATGCGGAATTGGAAAAAACCTATAAGCCAATGTCAGAAAAAGAATTGAAAGAAAGGTACAATACTCTATTGAGCATGATGGATTCACCGTCTATTGTGAAGGAGTATTTAGGAAATTATGATTATCGGCATATCGAGCAATTACTAAAACTAAAGAGCATAAATCCTGATCTAGATAAAATATTAGTTCAAGCTTTTCTCCAAAATATAAAAGCGAGTAAAGCTAAAGCGCCTGCTGAAATAAAAGACGGAGCCTTGCTGGCCACGATGAACGCGAAGCAATTGTATCAGCGCTTAAAATATGAAACACCGGAAGATGCTTTAGATTATGAAATCGCCAAATTAACATATATGGATCTTATGTTTTTACGCGAATATATGGTGAAAGAAGTAAAGGATAAAGATGAATTGAAAACAGGAAGAGTATTCCTCGCTCTCACGCAATCTTATGATAAAAGGACTGAGCATCCCTTTCATGATTTCTTTACGATGGATTTAAATACTTTAAACCAGGAAGAATTAAAAGCCTTGAAAAGCGTTGTTCAAGATGAGTTAGCTGATAAAGGAAAATTAGAAGGTTACAATTCCTTGGAAGAGACGTTAGACTTATTAGTCAAACGTATTGATGCAAGGATATTTTTTGGAAAGTTTGATTCTTTAAACGAAGAAAAACTTAACTCGTTAAGGGATCTTGTCGTCGATCAACAACAAGGAAAAACACTTAGCGATGAATCAAAAACATTATGGCCGGGATTAAATGATTTATCAGCAGAAGGGTTAAAAGAATTAAAGACCGTCATTGAAAAAGAGATTCAGCAGGCGAAACAAATTGCGGATAATGGAAAAAAAGATGAAGCCATGACCGTACAACAACCTATGGTAAAAGGCGGTATCGACTTAAATCCTGATTTGCTGGATCTTCAAATCAAACGGGACGGAAATGGCATTCCATTACCGATGACACAACAGCCTTCAGATTTAATGAAAAATATTGAAGGTTTCATTCCGGTCATCATCAATGTGGTTCCGGTCACCAATATGCCCTTTCTTTTAGGTATGGTTGGTGATGAAAGTGATTCTAACAGAATAACTTATGATAATCATGAATATCAAAGCGATGAGCCGAAAGCCAAGCTGGATGATGTTGAGCAAGATCAGCTAAGTTTTTTAAGATAGGGGACAGCACCTTCAAAGTCACATGTCACAAGACACATGTGACTTTGTGACTTGTGTCATGTGACCCGATTTACCTAAAAATATTTTTGACAAAGCATAGCCTGTGGGTTATACTTTTGTCAGTTACATATTATTCCAAATTCCCCAATCAATAGAAGTAAAATTCCAACATAACTTTAGTCTGTTTTGTATTTAAGCCCGTGTATCATTTATTTGATATCACCGACGGCTTTTTATATTTTTTCATTGAATTTTACAACCAACGGGGGAATGCGGTCATGATGACTTTAACTAACAGAGAGAAAAAAGATTTCGCTCGTCGAATTATATGTAGCTTCGTGGCGTTCACATTTGTATTTACATCGATTTTGCCGCCGCAAGTCGCTGCTCAAACTCTTCCCACCATATTAAATCTACCCATTCCCGGGACATTAATCACCCCAACCGTAGGTTATATGCCGGCTTTAATCAAAGGCATCACCATCAATCCTGAAAATCCTTTAAATTTCACCTTTTACGTGAGTAAAGGCGATGAAAATATCAATGATGATCAGCTTCGCGAAGAATCCAGCAAATTAATTAAGTATTTTCTAGCTACACTTACTACTCCATCTGAAGACCTTTGGGTCAACTTATCTCCCTATGAAAAAGATAAAATGATTGCGCCTGAGTTTGGCGTGACCGAAATGGGCCGTGATTTATTAGCCCAAGATTATATTTTAAAACAATTAACCGCGTCTTTAATGTATCCCGAAAATGAATTAGGAAAGAAATTTTGGGAAAAAGTGCATCAAAAAGCCTTTGATCGATTTGGCAGCAGTGATATACCGGTTGAAGCGTTTAACAAGATTTGGATTGTTCCGGAAAGAGCGGCCGTCTATGAGCATGAAGGCAGCGCGTTTGTTTTGAACAGTCATTTAAAAGTCATGTTAGCCCAGGATTATTTGGCTTTACAAGAATCCATCAATCGTAAAGAACATGGTGTCAGCCAAGTTGGAGAGGAAGCTAAAACCGAACAAGGTGAAATGATTTCCGAAATGATACGTGAAGTTCTCATTCCTGAAATAGAGAAAGAAGTCAATGAAGGCGAAACATTTGCGAGTTTAAGACAAGTCTATAATTCCATGATTTTAGCAGCCTGGTTTAAGAACAATTTAAAGGAATCATTATTGGGTCAGGTTTATATGGATCAAAAGAAAGTGGCTGGGGTTAATGTAGATGATCCGGCGATCAAAGATAAAATCTATGATCAATATTTAAAGGCGTTTAAGTTAGGTGTTTATAACTATATTAAGGAAGAATACGACCCGGCGACTAAAGAGATCATACCAAGACAGTATTTTTCCGGTGGATTTGGATTTAAAGGAATAGACAAAGCTGTTTTATCGGAAACTTATAACGGCGATAGTTTACCCTACGCGGACAAGGCTGTTTTAGTCGGAGCAAACGAACTGGCCAAAGACAATGCATTGTCAGCGGTAGAAATCAATCTTTACGAATCGAACGATAAAAATGCGACAGTTATCGAAGAAGCCGTTAAAAAGCAAGATAACGACGCGGCGGTACTGACCGCAGAAGACTGGCTAAGAGAAGCTAATAAGAAAAAGAAAAGCGATATTGAGAGTGCATATGACACGAAGAAATATTTGTTTGAGCATTTTACCGCCGACAGAATGAATAATGCCTTGGACAATATTCCGGTTTATAAGAGTATTAGAATATATACCGGGAATAAGACTTTAAATTCGGATGAATTGGACATTTTAAGAGCGCGTCTAGAAACATATTTATGGATGTCTGAAGCTTATCTAGATGCGAAAGTTTTTCTCGGTTTATTATATACAGATAGAAAAAGATTTAGTGCTAAATATTCTACATATAAAGAACTGCTCTATTATTACAAGAAATTGGTCAATGATGCTATCCATACATTAGAGAGTAATAGTAAAATTCAAAGAGTAAAAATAGAGAATTTTTATTCTCCCAATAATCTTTTTACCAAAGATGCATTAACTAAAATAGTTCTTCCCATTATTAATGAATTTATTGAAAAGTATGAATATCATGAAAGATTTGAAAATCCTAATGGCATGACAGGATCTACGGATGTCAAAGATATGGCCAAATCTGATGTCAAAAGAAAAATTCAGGCGAAGCCGTATAAGACAATAACAGAAATTGAGCAAGATTTTGATGAAGCTGCGGCAAACTTGACGAAAAACGACCAAGAATTAAAATTGCGTCTTTATTATAAACTAATAGCGTTGAAAAATGATTTGCGAGCGAATAGAGATGCGTTTACTAAAGCGAATGAATATTTTACGTCCGCAAAAATTAAAGATGTTGTGGGGAATGAGGTTTATGATGTCGTTTATAGCGACGCGGCGATGTTTGGTAAAGAAAAGCATGTGGCGGAAAGATTAAATAAATACGAAGATACAGTAATGAATATTCAGGATGGATCAATGAATCCAGATATGGCCGCATTATCGAAAAATAAGTTCATTAATTTCGCTTTGTCCTTCACCATCTACAGTACACTTTTATTAGGCGGACATTATTTATCTGATTACATCATAACTACACAATCTTCCAATGGGCCTGATTCTACGTATCCGAACATAACTCTTGATGCAATCCCGGATGTTGGCCGGTTAAAAGGATCCTTTAATTTTAAGGGTGTAAAATCAATTTTTATCTATTTTCCATATGAACAGATAGGCACCCAAGTTACAGTCCAATTTTTACCCGAGGGTGTCCACGGAAATCCTATCACATTTGAAACAGGTGCTATATTGGGTCTTTTTGGTGATAATTGGGGGCGGATCAAGGTCAATACAGAAAATGTGCCTAATGATATTAATTTTAAAGAAATCAAAATTATTCCAATGGATGGTAGGCAACCTCCCACCCCTCTTCGAATTAAAGGGTATATTGAAGTTGAAAAAGATAATTCCATGCTCGGTGATGCCGCAAAGAAAGACGCGGCGATTTTGACTGAGCAATTATCTGATAACGTGAAGAACAAGACAAACTCGAAAATAATAAGTGAAATCTTTTCTGCCGTTCGTAAAGCTAACGAAGATAGTCGAGAAGACGATAGAAAATATCTTGTATCGAAAATGGAAGATTTAGAGGCAAAATCTAAATATCCTTTTAAGACAGTCGATCAGCTAAAAGAATTTCTTGGCGGTGATTATTATTACGGTTTAGTTTACGGCGCCGACGCGGCGATGTTGGCTGCGCTTCCTTCAGAATTAAAAGCAATTGATTGGTATAAAAAATCGTATAAAAATTTAAATTCGAAAGAACTTATTAAATTATCAAACCTGCTTAAAACAACCATTGTTGGATTGAAAGAACATGATTATGAAACAGAAGCTCAGCTTTGGGATCATAGGCTTGATTTAGTTAATGAAGAAATATTGAATTTGATTACAGCGGAAAAGTCTGTATTTTCTAATATATTAGATGATTTAGACGCGGGAACATTAAAACTATTACAAGAATCTGCTAAGAAATTTAAAGAAATGGAAGAAACAGGTTATACACAATACAACCGACCTGGGCTTACGTGGACATTTTTGATTAAAAAGATTAGTAATTATCGATGGTTACGCGGGCAAGGCGAATTAACTCAAGAGAAACTACAAAAAATAAAAGCTTCAATAAAGGAATTAAAAGATAAATATAGAGAGGCTTGGGATTTTCGTGTTGCAGAAGATAACTTTGTAAACGATGATAAAAGCCCATATCATTTATTCTCCGAAAGAAAATTGGATGATTTAACTTATATTGTAGACGATAAGATTAAGCGATTAGACGCGGATAAAATATCGACTAAGAAGAGCTCAAATAAATCTAATCAAGGTTATGCGTATGTATTTGAAGGAGGCGTTTCTCCTACTGACATTGATGAATCCATGACTGCTTCTGATCAAGAAAAAGACGAGGCGATGTTGTCCAAAGAACCCTCTGCAGAAGACTTGTTCCCCAAACTATTAGGGTTGACTTCTAATTTGGAAAACTTAGATGATGTATTAGAAACATATAGCCTTGAATTGCTTAAAGAGTTATACCTTTATCGTGAAAAGACGTCGCCGCTTTATCAAGAATTAAGTTTAAAAGAATTGGATGAAAGTCTAGCTAAGGCCATAAAAATTAAGGAAAGTGATGGGGCGATGTTGGCAAAAGATTCGGATACGGCCGTTGCTGTTAAAATTTATCTAAAGACAATCCGCGAATTAGAGAAACCATTAAAGGTGTATTCTTCGAATGACAAAAGATTGAATAAAGTGAATGAGAAAAGATTGAATAAAATCAAGTCATTCATTGATTCGATTAAAGCAGAATTTGAAAAACAACAAAAAGAAAATAAAGACATTATCACCAATTGGCCCATGCTCATCGACCGGCTAGAAGGCCGCGAGTATTTGCTTAACCATGGAAAACTATCCGATAATGAACTCAATAAACTCAATACGTTTGTTATGGATCAAATGTTGGCGACGGTTTCTTTCGTCAATAAAAATTTTAGACAGAAAAATGGCCAGCCTTATCTATATCCCAAAAGCAGTGGAGTGGAAGGCAAGCTGATGAACCTAAAAATGGCAGGATTACAAGAGATAAAAGGTTTTCTCGACGCTGAATTCTCAGTCCGTCAAACAAAGAATCCTAAGTTAAAAAAAGTAAGAGGAAAGTTTACCAAGACTGAAACCGCCGCCATTAATGAAGTGTTGAGGTCCGCTCAAGTTGACGCGGCGATGTTATCTCAAAGCCAGATCCTTGACTATTTGGAAATGCGTCCTTTTGCTAAGAATGGTGCTGATGAGATAACCATATTAGACATGTATAAAACGCTTTGGCTTCTAAAGCATATTTCTCTGCAAGACGATGTAAAAGAGATTGAATACAACGGTGTAGACAATCATAAAATGAGTGAAACGGTTCGTGACATATATATCGGGATTGGAGAAAAATGGTTGAATGAAAAGTGGAACGCGTTCATAACCGAAGTAAACGGATTAAAATTGGAACACAAGATTTCCGGTGAAAACAAATTAACGGAATATAGCACACAGGAATCAATGGATGCGTGGAAAAAACTTGAAGAAATTAACCGTGAGCTTTCAAGAAAATTAAGCATATACCAGATTGATGGTAATCATTACAGTGACGTAGAAGCAAAAAAGGTTAAGGATTATTTTCGTTTAAAAGAAACAGCCCTTAATTTCAGCGCCGTGTTTGAACAAAATGTGACATTACTCGACGTGAAAAATGAAAAAAGTTTTGATATGGCGTTGTTGAGTGATGCAAATAATTTTGAAGATCGACGTAGAATTGCCAAAGATCGTATACAAGATCAAAAGAAAGCCGGCCGGTATTTCATCAGAAAACATAGTCCAACCCAGATTGCCTCCACACTGCACGATTTTGACGGGACGATACGTATGACTACAAACCATGTCGCAGATAAATTTGATAATATTTTAATGGATCACACATTACATGGAACGACGATTAGGGCTTATGGTCCATTTGACGAAGCGACCGCGGATAGCATCGTTCGTAATGGAGCTCAAGCCACGTATATAGGAGGTTGGGCCGAATCCGCCCGTCGAGGCGTATCCGACCAAGCCAGGTCACCTTACACTTATTTAGCCGAATTCCCGGCTCGTTTATCCAGACAGCTTATTCAAAAAGCTCGTATACAGGCGGAACGACGCAGCCGCATGAGTGATGAAGAAAAAGCTAAAACCCGGGAATATGATTTTCTTCTTCCGTTATTTGTCGACGGAGATACGGGGCATGAAGCTCCGATGGAAATGGTCAAGTATATGATGACCGAAGGAGAAGAAGAATCTCTTATCGCTGCCATCCATTTAGAAGATCAAGCTCATGGATGTAAAAAATGTGGGCACATGGCTGGAAAAGTTTTGGTTTCAACCTCTGAGCATATACAAACTTTAAATAAAGCCAGACTTTCACTTGACCGCATGAATTTGAATACTTTGATCGTCGCTCGCACTGATTCCGAAGCAGCGGATTCAATTACTAGTATACTCGATCCTCGCGATCAACCGTTCGTCCTTGGGGCCACTAATATCAATGTACAGTCCTATAACGATGTTATTGAAGCCGAAAGAAACCGCGGCGCAACCGGAGCGGAAGTGGCTAAGGTAGATAAAGAATGGCGCAAAGACGCTAATCTAAAAACCATGCATATCGCCGTTGCCGAAAAACTGGAAAGCTTGGGACGTAATCAAGAAGCCCAAGAATTCAGAAACATGGGAATGTATGCTGATTTCCGTCGGGTCAAGGCAAGAGCAAAAGAATTGGGCATTGAAGTGATTACTTATTCTGTTTGGAAAGATAGAAATCGCATGATCACCGAAGGAAAACTCAATCAAGATGCCTTGAATCCGGATACGACACTCATGTGGGATGCCAATTTAACATCAACCAGTGATGTACAACGTACTCTTTGGATGATTCAGAGCGGTCATGAAATGGCAATGGCGCGTTCTATACATTTTTCCGATTATTCCGATATTGTTTGGGAGGAACAACATCATCCGAACATAGAGGAAACAAAAAGTTTAGCCAAAGTTGTCAGTGATTATCGGTTGGGGATTATTCTGGAAGACGATGAGCGCATGTTAGATAGAGCTGGATTTACTCTCCGCTCTTATTTAGGTGAATCAATTCCAGAAGCTCGTCGACAACGTGTTATTAATGAAATTCACGATCATCTTAAAGCTGCCGTTAATGCTAAATATGATGAAAAGGCGTTTACCATTGAACAATTCGGCGCTGAAGTGGACCAGAGAATCAAGGCGATGGTGGAATTAGGTTTGGGTGAGACAACCGCGCGCAACCTTATGCGGTATGTCCTTGGAACACTCGCGAACAATACATCTCCTTCATTTTATTGGAGGGCCAAAGACAAAAGCGGTCATGTGCTGACCGACGAAGAATTAAGAAATTTTGGGACACGTCAGGGCCGTTACGCACAATTCCAATTCGTGACTTATCTTGGTTCGGAGCTTGATCATTATTATAACGGTGAATTTTATAAAAAATTTCAAGAAGAAGGTATGCTCGCCGTAGCGAATTTTCAAGATAAAGCTATCGCTGATGGAGATGAGTTTGTCGGCGGTGAAGGCAGCCAAAAGTGGGCTGGTGTCGCATTGAACGCAGAGCTTGACGCAGCTGGGTCCGGCGCGGGATCAGTGACTAGTGCTGAAGGTGACAAGGATACTGTTTCACAAGGCTTTGCCCAAGCTAAAGATAAATTAAAAAAAGACAAAGACAATTCCATGCTTTCAGCTTGGTCTGACGAGAAAGTGAAAGAATGGTACGAACAGCATGTTACTTTAGGCAAGGCCGATTTAACTCCTGAATTAAAACAACTTAACGATACCCAACTTGTACAATTGCTTAGATATAGTCATGAGAAAAAGCAAGTCGGTGTTGCCTTGGCGAACTTAACTCCACAGGCAATTCAATTTATGAGCCGATTAAGCCGGGACCAATTTCAGAAAATGAACGCCAATAAAAATGACGAAAGAACTCCTCAGGAAAAAGAAGCCCAAGAAAAGAAAATTCAGCAGGAATACTTTTTCTTCAAAGGAGCGAGTGAATATTTAAAACGTCAGGAAAAAGCGAGAAAAGAGTTCGATCTGAGTAAAGTCTGGATTGAAGAGTATTCGAATTTTTATTCTGATGCCGCTAAAACAATCAATGTTCAAGCTCTTAAGAATTGGATTGAGGAAAGTTTCAATTTTGTGGATCATCAAAAAGGAACATTGACTATTGATGATTGGAAAAATCAATTGTTAGATTACATTGATAACGGGGCCGACAACGCCATACTGACCACTGAGAATTTATATAATGAGTGGTATAAAAAATTCCAAGAATCCAAGTCAGAATCTGATTTTAATGAACAATTATCTGGATTATCGTTAACACAACTGACCGATATTTGGTTTTATAAAGAAAATCCATTGCCTCGAAATCAGTTTGATATATATTCAATTTCTACAGCTCGGAATGCCCATAAGCATGTTTTAGTCATGAAGCGCTCTGCTCAAGAAAATATAAAAAATAAAAATATTCCAATGGACATAATAGAAGAAGATCGGAAGATTGTATTCTTTGCTAACGTTGCTAGCAAAATCTTTGACGAAAGAATAGAAATTTTCGATAATTCTATGACCGCGGAAAGTGGCGACAACGCCAGGGCCTCTTCAGATGAAAGTTTAAACAAACGTTTGGATGATATCAAAAAAGAATTGCGATTTCCCGGAGCAAGGGAATCAGAACACAATCGTATTCATGGATTATTCAAACAAATTGTTAAACAGATTAACGTAGAACAAAAAGATGAACTAAAAAAATACATTGAGAATGAACTGGCGAAATCCTGGAGTGACGGACCCCATTATGAAAATGACATACCTAACATAGAGGCGCTTAACAAAGAGGACCATTTCAGTAGAGATAATATGGAGTCAATAAAAAAAGATTTTCTAAGAAAAACCATATTACCGGAGTTAGATAAAGCCATGACCGGTCAAAAACCAGAGAATACCGGGGGTATTGATTTGAACCCGGCTTTATTGGATCTTCAGATCAAGCGCGACGGAAGTGGCGTGCCATTGCCGATGATTCAACAGCCGTCGGATTTAATGAAAAATATTGAAGGGTTTATTCCAGTTATCATCAATATTGTTCCGGTCAGCAATATGCCTCTTATTCTCGGTTTTCTCGACGAGAACGGTAATCCGACCGATACTCAATTTAGTTTTGAACATGAATATCAAAGTGATGAACCAAAGGCGAAGTTAGAAGATGTTGAGCAAGATCAGTTAAGTTTTTTAAGATAATCTCGAATTTCGAAATACAAAATCCGAAGCAATTTCGAATGTTCAAATAGATAAGTAAACGGAAAAACGTTTTAAACATTGAAACATTTTATATTGGAATTTGTTTCGAATTTTTATATTCGGATTTAGAAATTTTCAAGAAATCCCGTTAGGATCGTTTTCTAACGGGATTTTTTTGTGACAGACAAGGCTTGACACATGTAACATTGGTGATACACTTGTAACATAATAGTTACAAGGAGAGTTGTCTGTGCGGTTTCATGAATCTTTGTTGAATTTAATTAAATCCGAGGCCAAATTTAAAATTGTGGAATTTTTGCTTAAGCATGAAGCCTCGATGAGTGAACGAGAGATTGCTTCTATTCTGGGAATTTCACATATGAGTGTAAACCGAGCCATGCGGGAATTGGCCGATATGAATCTGGTTCATTATGCGGTGATTGGAAAGGCACATTTGTGGCAGGTAAACCACAAGAGTCTCGCTTTTAAAACACTAGAACAGTTGATGAAAAATCTGAATGCCGTATCCGATCCTTTGTCGGAATTAAAACGTGTGATTATAAAACATCTTCCTAAATCTCATATTATAAATGCTGTGTTATTTGGCTCTATTGCGAAAGCAAAAGAAAAACCAGACAGCGACATTGATCTTTTTATTCTGGTCAAAAATATTAAAAGTCAAAAGGTGCTGGAGGAATCAATCGAAAGACTGAGTGCTGAATGTTTAGACATATTCGGCAATCGCCTGGCTCCATATATTCTCACTGAAAGAGAGCACAATGAAAAAAAGAATTTGGAGGTTATTTCCGAGATAGAGCAGGGAATTCAATTATACCCGATTGGAAAAATTAAAAGATGACATCAAAATTCAAGACAAAAGATGTCAGCAAAGCCCAATACACGAATTATCTTAAACGATCGGGAGAATGTTATAATGCCGCTCTTCGTTCGATGCAGGAGCAGGAGTGGAACGCCGCCGCCATCAACACCATCCATTCTTGTATCGCGGCTTGTGATGCTATGTGCGTTTATTTTTTGGGAAGACGTCACAGCGGGGAAAATCATAATGATGCGGCCGCTCTTTTTAAGACAATTAAAATTACGGAAGAATTTGGCACTAATGCTAATCGCATCGTAAGAATTTTACGCATGAAAAATATGGCGGAATACGAAGATCGGTTGGTTTACAAATCCGAGGCCGAGAAAATTTTCAAGGATTGTGAACGGTTTTTGGAGTTTGTAAATAATAATTTGCCCAAACGTTAGCTTTATAAGCATATTTGAATAACAGTCAAGGTGTCTTTATGGGGGATTTTGTGCCCGAAAAATAGTGTTGCATAACGAGTGACTTATATTAATATATATAACAAAATATAATCTATAAGTGGCCCCGCTCCGACACCCTCGCGAACGCTCGTGGTCGGAGTCCCGACTGAGTTGAAAACGAATGTCGGGATAGGAGAAGTAGATAATTTTATGCCAGCACATGTTTACATTCTTGAAAGTGAAAGAAATGGTAAGTATTACGTCGGCAGCACTACGAATATTAATGAAAGAGTTAGGAAACATAATGCAGGGGAAGTTTATTCTACAAAAAGATTAATGCCCTTAAAGTTGGTTTTTAAGACAGAATTTTTGGATATAAAAATAGCCAGAAGTATTGAATATAAATTAAAGCGACTGAAACGAAAAGATTATTTACAAAAAATTGTTAATAGCGGCGTTATTACATTAAAAAATATGAATAAGGCGCCTGAAGCCTTGTTTAAAAATTAAGTGGCCCCGTAGCTCAGTTGGATAGAGCAACAGCCTTCTAAGCTGTGGGTCGCACGTTCGATTCGTGCCGGGGTCACCATACTTTGATACTTAAAATTAGGAATAATGAGTGGGCCATAGTTCAGCTCCGACACTCTCGCTAACGCTCGAGGTCGGAGTCCCGACTGAGTGAAACGAATGTCGGGAATGGATAGAGCAACAGCCTTCTAAGCTGTGGGTCGCACGTTCGATTCGTGCCGGGGTCACCATTTTAAGAGGATCTTATGAAAACAATAAAAAAACTCGTCAAGTTCTTAATCATCACGATGATCATTATCCTTGCCGGATTAATTGTGTATGTTCAATTCACGTCGAGAAATTTTATTCAAACCAAACTAAGTGAAGCTCTTCATCAGCCCGTTCAAGTAGGGCATGTCCTTTATCATTTTCCTTTTGGATTTAGGGTGGTCAACCTGAATGTCGGTGATTTTCTTTCGGTTAAACGCATGTATGTTCAGTTCAATCCGAAAACAATTTTCGAAAACAACATCGAAATCAGTGAAATAGAATTGATTAATCCGACGATGATGATTAGTCAGCAAGCCGTGGCTGCATCCGTAACATCGACGGAAACAACAGTTCCGGTAGGGATTGAGGCGTTTGTCCCGTCGGAAAATCCGCTTGTCCAAAAATATATTTATCATATTCAAAAAATTATAGTTAACGATGGCCTATTAAATTATGTCAATAAAGGTGCGGAACAACCGGTGACGGTGGAAATTTCTCATTTGAACGGCCAATTAACGGATGTAAAATTTCCGCTCAGAACCAGTCAAACAAAGTTCAATCTCGACGGGACCATGAATGTCAAAAATACACCGTTCGTGAACAATCAAATTTCAGCCAAGGGCTGGACGGACCTTTCCAGTCAAGATTCGCAAGGCATTGTCAGTGTGCGCGATCAAAAAGGTGTTGAGCAGTTGACAGTTAATCTTGCTGTTTTGAATAAGGAATTATCGGTGTATGGGAAGATCAAAATAAACGCCAGCCAAGTCAATAATTCAGCCGCGATTATTGTCAATCAGTTGGCTCAGGAAGGCGAAGGAAATCAGGATTTGCGGTTGGAAGCGGGTTTTTCATTTAAACGAAAATTAAGTGATTTCCGTCTGGATGATTTGCAAATTCCGTTCCAAGGGGCGATTGTTTCGCCGGATGAGGCTCAAGAACCGAAGAAGTAAGATATAATCATTGAAATGCCGGAATTCACATGGTATCCTTGAGTAGGAAAGTTGGAAATAGTAGGAAATAAGGAGACATTATGGTTACGCGCATGAGAGAAAAAGGCCAGGTCACCATTCCCGCCGATATTCGGGAATCGCTTCATTTATCTAAAGATTCTTTGTTATCCGTTGTGAGGGTGGGGGACGGGATTTTGTTAACTCCCAAACCTTCAGTTTTCGAATCGGTTTCATCAAAATTTTCAAAAGCAGCAGAGGAAAAAGGAATTTCTTTATCGGCCCTTTTGAAGGATTTGAAGCAAGATCGACGCAAGGTCTAGATGGCTATTTCTCAGTACAGAATTTTTTTTGATATGAGCGTGTATATAGCGGCTTTGCTTTCTTCTGATGGTGTCGCGGGAGAGCTGATACGATTGGCGGAAGCTGGTGTAATTCGGATGGTCGTTTCTGAAGAGGTTATTGTTGAGTCGGACCGTGTTTTAGCGGTCAAATTTCCTGAGCTTATCCAGGAAAACCGGAAACTTTGGAAAAATCTCAACCCAGAGATGGTATCCAACCCGACGACGAATCAAATGAAACCTTTTTTACAGAAACTATCTAAGGGAGATGCTTCAATTCTTTGCGCTGCGCATTTAGCCGAGGTTTCAGTATTTGTAACATGGAATACCCGCGATTTTATGAAAAGCGGCCTATCATCCTTGGTCGATTTTCCGATCGTTGTTCCGTCGGAAGGCCTTAAACTTTTTAGACAATGGATAAATCCATATTTAACTTAAATTCCCTTTTAAAGGGCGGTTATCGCGCCCGACGCGGCTCAAAAGAATTAATTGCGCTTAAAATAAATTATGTTAAAATTGTTGCGCTGTGTAGGTAAATCACCGCTCAAGATTCAAGTCAAAATATCCCCGATAGATCAGACGTAAAAAATATATGTGGTGGCTATAGTTCAGTTGGTAGAACACCTGATTGTGGTTCAGGACGTCGCCGGTTCGAGCCCGGTTAGCCACCCCATTTTTTTCGATAATATAAATCTCTGTAATTTAATAAGTTACAGAGGTTTTATTTTAGTCCCCGAAGTTCGTTAGAATTTTTTTAATCGTATTTGATTCTACAAATAAAATTACTTTATGATAAACTTTATTTATGTCTAATTTGTATGTTATTGCTGGACCCAACGGCGCGGGGAAAACGACATTTGCGAAAGAATTTTTACCGAAATTCGCGCACTGTACTAATTTTATTAATGCGGATTTAATTGCTTTAGGGCTTGCTCCTTTTTCTCCCACAAAAGTTCAAATCAAAGCTGGCAAACTTTTAATAGAACAGATTAATCAATTTCTTAAAGAAAAAGTCGATTTTGCTTTTGAATCGACACTTTCCGGAAAGACATATTTATCCTTACTTAAAGAAGCTAGAGTTAAAGGATACAATATCACAATTTTTTATTTAAGTATTCCAAGTGCTCAGTTGGCGCAACAACGGATTAAACAGCGCGTTAAAGAAGGCGGCCATCATGTGCCAACGGTCGATATTAAGCGGCGTTTTCATAGAAGTTGGAAGAATTTTATAAACTTATATATGCCTTTAGCGCAATCATGGTTTTTATTTGATAATTCAGGTTTGGAGCCAATCGAAATAGCTAAATGTGATCAGGGTAAATTACAAATCTTAAATAAATTTCTATATCAACACTTAATGGAGAATGGAAATGCTAAAACTTAAATCTAATGCAGCGCTTTTGAATAAAGCGGGAAAGGCAATGCGAAGCGCTGTTCGGAAGGTATTAGCTGAAAAGAAAATGAGAGGAGAACCGGCGATTATTTGGCGAAATGGAAAAGTTGTTAAAGTCCCCGCGAGTCAATTAAAGAGGTCCTAACTTTCTTTAGCCAGCCACCCCACTAATTCACAACTCTCTGTAACCTAATAGGTTGCAGAGAGTTTTTATTTATTTTAATTCTATGTGAATTTACGTTTGTAATAACAATTGTAATATGATATGTTTGTCTTATGAAGGAGCTTCGGTGGGATCCTAAGAAGAATATTGAATTAAAAAAGACGAGAAATATAACTTTTGAGCAATTAATTAACTCTCGGTTTATCGGTATCGAAGATCATATTAAGAAAACGCATCAAAAACTTATGTTGTTTGATTTTAATAAATATGTTTGGGTTGTTCCTTATGTGAATGAGAAAGATTTTTTCTTTTTAAAAACAGCTTTTCCAAGTCGGAAACATACTAAAAAATATTTAGGAGAAAAATAAAATGAAAAAGATGAAATTAAATTCTGAAGAAAAAGAAATCATGACGGCTATTGAGCGGGATGAATTTGTCGCTGTCTCCGGAAAAGAATTAAAGGATGTCGCCGACTCAATCGCCTCTAGAAAAAAAGATACAACATTAACGATTCGTGTTAATAGTCATGATATTAACCGTATTAAGAAGATGGCTGATAAGAAAGGTATACCGTATCAATCATATATATCAGAAGTTATTCATAGAGTTGCTGAATCTATGTAAATTAAAGATGAAAAGAAGAAGTTGTCCAACAAGTTCGAACCTTCTTCAGCCAGCGACCTTTAAATTTAACCCTTGTAACTGAAAAGTTATAAGGGTTTTTATTTGACCGCCGTTAACGGTATTTTAGAACTTTTAGGTAAATTTTTTTATGTTACAATACTTTATGCAAAAGGATACTGAAAATAATAATAGCAACTCCAGAAATCACATGGCCAATGAGAGGACCTTTCTCGCATGGATGCGGACTAGCATTGGAATAATTGCGTTTGGTTTTGTGATCGAAAAGTTTGCTTTATTTATGAAACAAATGTCATTCATTGTAGGTAAAGAAACAGAATTTAATCTACTTCCTTCTCACGGTTATTCTGCTCTGATGGGTATTTTTTTAGTTGGCTTCGGCACAATACTAAGTTTGCTTGCGTATATCAGATTTAAGAAAGTCGCAAAACAAATAGATCAGGGAAATTGGCAGCAGGCCTCGCGGCTTGATCTATTGTTGACCATGGTGGTTTTGGTTATGGGCACATTACTTTTGATTTATTTGATTCAAAACGCGTTCTCAGGGTAAAATTCTAGCTTTTCCTGCCTGGGTAGTTCTACGTAGTTTCCTTTGTATTTCTTCCAATTATATTTTTTCCGAAAATCCGATATATTAAATTGTATTTTAAACATTAAACGATTTCAAAGCGGCGAGGTCTAAAATGCGTATATTAATTGTTGGAGGAGTGGCTGGTGGAGCATCAGCGGCGACACGTGCGAGAAGATTATCCGAAGAGGCTGAAATCATAATCTTTGAACGGGGAGAACATGTTTCTTTTGCTAATTGCGGATTGCCTTATCACATTGGCGGTGCAATCAAGGAACGGCAGAAACTTTTAATCCAGACGCCGGATTCTTTATATAAACGTTTTCGTATTCAAATAAAGGTTAAGACCGAAGTGATCAAGGTTGATCGGCCGAACAAAAATATTGTAGTAAAAGATTTGTTAACAGGACAAGAAAGAAAAGAATCGTATGACTATTTGATCTTAAGTCCGGGTGCTGATCCGATTAAGCCTCCTATGCCCGGGTTAGATCTTCCCCAAGTAATGACGCTGCGAAATTTATCGGATATGGATAAGATCAAACTAAAAGTCGATCAATCTAATGCCAGGAAGGCCGTGATCGTTGGAGGCGGCTACATCGGTTTAGAAATGGCCGAAGCGCTGCGAGAGCGAAACCTTGAGGTGACGATGATTGAACTGTCTAATCAAGTCATGGGCCCAGCTGATCCTGAGATGGCGTATTATTTACATCAAGAGCTAAGGAAACATAATGTCGACGTGAAATTTGGTGTTTCTGTCAAGGGGTTTTATCCATTAGGGCAAAGCGTTTTGGCAGAATTGAATAATGGGCAGAAGATTAATTGTGATATGGTGATTTTGGCCATTGGAGTTAAACCGGAAATTGGCTTAGCGAAGGAGGCGGGACTGGAGATCGGTCAGCGGGGAGGTGTTGTTGTCGACGAGCATATGCGCACCAGCGATCCATTTATATTCGCCGTCGGAGACGCAATTGAAGTGGAGGAATTTGTCACGAATACAAAAGTGCTTATCCCATTGGCCGGGCCGGCCAACCGGCAGGGACGGATTGCGGCGGATAATATTTTTAATCGCAATTCCATTTATAAGAAAACACAAGGCACGGCGGTTTGCAAATTATTCGATTTGACGATCGCGATGACGGGAGTAAATGAGAAAATTTTAAAGCGAATGAATATTACCTACGAGAAGGTGTATATCCACGCTAATCATCATGCAGGTTATTATCCAGGAGCAACGCCCATAAGCATGAAATTACTTTTTGATCCGAAGGATGGAAAAATTTTAGGGGCGCAAGCGGTTGGCAAAGATGGGGTGGATAAACGCATTGATGTATTAGCGGTGGCCTTACGCGCGGGGATGACAGTATTTGATCTGGAGCATTTGGAATTATGCTATGCGCCTCCTTATGGTTCCGCGAAAGATCCAGTTAATTTTCTGGGATTTGCGGCTTCCAATATGTTAAGAGGTGATGTGCAAAATTGTCATGTTAATGATGTGATTAATCTTAAAGCTAATCAGGTTATTTTGGATGTAAGATCGCCTCAAGAAGCACAGGCCGGAATGATCTCGGGGGCTGTTAATATTCCCCTCGACGATCTTAGGGAACAATTAAGCATGCTTTCTAAAAATAAAGAATATATGTCGTATTGTCAGGTTGGTTTACGAGGTTATTTGGCATGTCGAATTTTGACACAAAATGGTTTTAAATGCCGAAATTTATCAGGCGGTTACGAAACCTTTAAAGCAAGTCAGGAGGGGTAATGGACAGTTCATATGCTCACGGATTATTGGGAGGAATGCTCATAGGAGCGGCGGCTGTTTTATTATTTTGGTTTAATGGCCGTATTATGGGTGTCAGCGGTATTGCTTCAGGGTTATTAGCAAAACCCGCGAAAGATTTTTGGTGGCGTTTTGCTTTTATTATGGGGCTCATCTTGGGTGGTTGGATATTTCGATTGAAATATCCGGTTGAAGTGTTCATCGATGCTTCCTGGTTACTATTAATTGTCGGGGGACTTCTCGTCGGGTTTGGTACAGTAATGGGTAGCGGTTGTACCAGCGGACATGGCATTTGCGGCATAGCAAGGTTATCCAAAAGATCTATTGCCGCGACCATTATTTTTATGGCAACAGGAATCCTCACTGTTTGGCTAAAGAAAGTATGGGGAGGTTAATGTGCAAACTTTTATAGCTTTGATAAGTGGTCTTATGATGTCATTGGGCCTGATTATATCGGGGATGGTTAACCCTCAAAAAGTCCTTGGATTCTTGGATGTCTTCGGAAATTTCGATCTGACACTGGCCTTTGTTATGGCTGGGGCTTTGGTGGTTACAACTATAGGATATCGTTTGAGCGGGATCTGTGCGAAGCCATTTTTATGCGAGAAATTTAATTTGCCGTCGAAGAATAAAATTGATGCTCGGTTGATTCTTGGGTCAGCTGTATTTGGTATCGGATGGGGCTTGGCAGGATTTTGTCCCGGCCCCGCGATTGTCGGGATAGGATTGTGTTTACCACAGGTAGGGGTTTTTGTGATAGCTATGTTAACAGGAATGTTTTTGGCTAAGAAAGTCCAAGCTTTGACTGAAGTTTGAGCCTTTTGAATTTTCGTTATAACTTTAAAGTATCCGCGGTTATAATTGTTAATTGTTAGCAGGAGGGCCATTTTATTAATCTGCCGAATATTTCCCGGTAAAATAAAAAAATATGGGGATTAATCATAAACAAATTTTTGTGAATGCAAATCGTGCTGGCAAAGGGATGAAGATTTTATTTATCAATATTTTAGTCAGTGTATTTCTTGCAGTTGCAAAAATTGTCGCGGGATCTTTGGGTAACAGTTACGCTTTAATTGCGGATGGCGTAGAGTCTTTTTTGGATATTTTTTCATCGACAGTCGTATGGATTGGATTAAAGATAGGAACTCGTCCTCCTGATAGCAATCATCCTTTTGGTCATGGAAAGGCAGAGCCTTTGGCTACAATGATTGTTTCAGGAATACTAATATTAGTCGCTATCGGCATTGCAATTCAAAGTGTTAGGGAAATCTTAACCCCTCATCATTCCCCAGCCGCGTTCACGTTGTTGGTTTTAGGATTTGTTATTCTTATTAAAGAATTAATGCACCGATTTTTATTAAAAACAGGCCATGATATAGGCAGCAGTTCTCTTAAAGCCGATGCCTTTCATAGCCGATCCGATGCCTTGACGTCTTTAGCCGCGTTTATTGGGATTTCGATTTCCTTGATAGGGGGGAAAGGTTATGAAAGCGCTGATGATTGGGCTGCGTTTTTTGCCAGCGGTGTGATCTTTTTTAATGGAGTCAATCTTTTGAAATTGGCTGTTGGAGATATTATGGATGTTGCAGTATCCAGAGAATTTGAAGCTAAAGTTCTACATATATCGAGATCAGTGCCAGGTGTTGTAAATATTGAGAAATGCCGGATAAGAAAAAGCGGGTTAGACTTTTTTATAGAAATACATGTCATGGTTGACGGTAAAATTTCTGTCACAGAAGGTCATCGAATTGGCCATGACGTTAAGCAAGTTTTATTTAATACAGGTTTACATATCTTTGATGTGATTACGCATGTTGAGCCGGTTGGTTGACATTAAACAGGTCTGCCGTCAAGCAGGCTCGAATTTTCTTGAGCCAGCCACCTCATTTATAAATAACAACAGCCTATACGTAAAGATGAGAATATAGAGATGAAAATTAAAAATTTTTTATTGGTCATGATTATGGTTGGTTTAATCGGCGTTTTACCGGTGGAAGCAGCGAAGAATCCAGGCCCATTATTCAAACGAAGTGTCAGTTATAAGCCAGAGAATAAAAAGGTGGATCCAAAGAAAGAACCAGAAGTTTATTCCCCTCAAAATTCTAGTGATCCCGCGGCAGCGGACAAAGAAAATGAACGCGCGGATCCCGGCGAGAATTCCAAAAACAAAAAGAAATCCGACGTGTACCTTGATGAAAAAAACAGTAGCGATGCCAAGATCAAACGTAAACACGAGAAGGCTTTGGAATATAAAAAAACAAAAAGTGTCGATGATTATAATCGAAGCGGCAAGGTGAATTCATTTCGTCCTAACCGGATTAATGATGAAGCCGTCGACGCGGGATTTGAAACCAAGGCTTTAGAGAGTAAACCGTTCGGTCCCGAGCTGATGTATAAACGTTTCGAAGAGAAAGATAAAAAGAAATCACATAAATAAATGGCGCAGCTTTTCGTAGAATGAATTTTTTCGGCCAGCCAATAACCCGCTGTAAGTATAAATTTGAAGAGGTTTTTTGTTTTTAATCGCTAATATGTTTAATTCTTATCTATTTTTAATCTTCTCTTAACTTTCATACTGTTATATTATTAAAAATTAAGTTCGTAGAACTATATCGAAAGGTCAAAATATGCTGTATTCTCGACGACGTAATTCTTATTCCGGTCGATTATGGATCGGATTATTTATCGCTTTTATTTCTATTGTGTCGTTTTTGAAATCCAAGGAATTCAATCCAATTACCGGAGAACAGCAATATATCAGCCTTTCTCCGCAAGAGGAAATTGTTTTAGGGCTTCAATCGGCGCCGGAAATGGTGAATCAATTTGACGGATTGGATCCGGATGTCAATGCGCAGGAATTAGTCGACCGCGTCGGAAAAAGAATCGTTCAACAGAGTAAAGCAAACCAGACGGAGTGGGAGTTTGATTTTCACCTTTTAGCCGATGAAGAAACAATTAATGCCTTTGCCTTACCCGGTGGCCAAATATTTATTACCCGCGCGCTTTTCAATGAGTTAAAGACGGAGGATTTACTCGCTGGAGTTTTGGCGCATGAAATCGTTCATGTGGTCGCCCGTCATTCTTCTCAACAAATTGCTAAACAAGAGTTAGCCCAAGGCTTAAGCGGGGCTGTCGTGACAGCGTCGGGAGATTATGATACCGGCCGATTAGCTAATTTTGTTGGTCAGATCATTAATATGAAGTATGGACGGGAAGATGAACTTCAATCGGATCAATTAGGTGTTCAGTTTATGTCGCAAGCCGGGTATGATCCGAACGCAATGATTAATGTGATGGAAGTGTTAGCCAAAGCCAGCCAGGGAGGAGAACAGCCGGAATTTTTCAGCACCCATCCTAACCCATCCAATCGTATTGAACGTATCAAGCAGGCCATCCGCGACCTTGAGATCAGCACTGAATAATTCAAATCAATTCGTTTTTGCATCGTTTTTATTTTTGAAATAAAACGCAAGAATAACACCGAGATAAATAAAGCCGAATAAATATCCGCCTATCACATCTGTCATCCAATGTGCCCCCAGAAACATTCTCGACAACGAAACCGTAATGATCAGGAGCATCGAGAAAATACCCACCACAATTCTCCAAAATAATCTAATACCGTTATTCGTCAGCATCACCGCTAAGAGAAATCCAAAAAATACGACATAATGAACAACATGTCCGCTCGGAAAACTCGTTTGGGTAAAGTCTAAAAGTACTTTGGCATTTTCTATGGTTGGGCGAGGACGGCTGATTAATGCTTTAACCAAGAGATTAAACAAATCAGCAATAACGACAGCTAAAGTAAAATAGGCTTCTCTTCGGTGATATGTCAGATAGAAAAAGATGTAAGCCATGGCAACCGAGACTGGTGCTAAAAGTGCATTACCAAAACTGCTGATAAATTTCATCAAATAAGTAAGATCCCATGCCCTTTCTTTTTGAATCTTCATGGTCATATAAAGATCGAGATGAGATATAGGATAAATTTCAACAAAAAGAATTAACGCAATAATACTGCCGAGAACCAAAGAATAAAAAGTCAGCAATCGTTTACGCATTAACCTTATTTTCTTTTTTAGGTATCAGAACTTGAACAGCGGCGGGAATGATTTTGATATGCGTAGGAATTTTTTCTAATATCTCGCCGTCACACTGCACGGCTTGTTTGCGGCTGCAGGACACGCTGATCTCTTTGCCTTGCCAATGTTCGACTAATTCGTAATTATCGGGGCGTTCACGTTTAATCATCGTCATAATAAAAAGTTTTAAAAGGCTTAAATTTGCCTTTCGCGCGACGATAACATCTAGTAATCCGTCGCTGATATCAATATGTTTATCTAAAGATATCTTTGTAAAGCCTAAATTTCCCACATTCGAAACCATACAGCTTAAACCTTGAATATCGTACTTATTTTCGTCGATCTTAATATGATACCTGACGAGTTTTATCTTTTTTACAGCCGCCAAGGCAGAAAAGAAATAAGCCATTATACCGACTTTATTTTTGGTTTCGCGGTTCGCTCCTTTAACCAAATCAGCGGAAGAACCAATACTGATTCCGGTAATAAAATATGAATGGCCAAATTGACCAACGTCGACCGTTTTTAATTCTGTTGGTTGGCTAATAAGCTCACAGGCTTGTTTAAGATCTTTGGGTATATTCAGTTCATTCGCTACGACGTTGGCGGATCCTCCGGGCAGAATAATCAGAGGAATGTTTGATCCCATAAGGCCATTGATGACTTCCATGATTGTGCCATCTCCGCCGTAAGCCGCAACGGCATCAACACCTTTTTTAACGGCAGCCTTTGTTAGTGAAATTGCGTCGCCCGCTTTATGTGTAATTGAAGCCTCCCACTTAATATCAGCTTCTTTCATCGACGAATTAATAATAGGTAAGGTTGCCTCGTTTTTTCCGGCAACAGGATTAATGATAATGTGAATATTTTTTATCTTCTTTTGCGTCATTTTGCTTTTTTCTTCCAAAAATTTTCGAATGCCCTGATTTGTCGTCGGATATACCATTTTCTCGGATCCGCGACTTTACGGGATTTAATCAATAATTCAGCTGCCTCGTCGCTGGTATATCCCAAACCTATGAGAATGGCGGAGGCCATAGCCACACTTCGTCGACGGCCTTGCATACAAAAGACGAGAACTTTGCCTTGTTTTTCAATGACCGGTAAGGCGGCTTCGACGCCGATCAATAATTTTTTGATTGAGATAGGTGTAAAAAATGTGTCGTACGTTTTAATCCATAATGTTTTGAAAGGAGGAAGGGTGTAGATTTCATGCGGCGCTTCTTGTCCGATCATCGAAATAATTAAATTAAAGTTTAATACCTTTAATTCGTCCGCGTGATCTTTACCGATCTTGGAACCGACATAGAGGTGATCTGTTATTTTAGAAACGTCAATCATCGCGGTTAATTATATAGATTTTTTCTTCCCAGAGCTATGAAATATTTTGAGCCGCCCAATCAGATTTATAATTTTAATATTATTTTCACCTTAATTTAATGTTCATTTCCATACAATGAAGCCAATACATTTTCTATTGGAGTGTTAACAAAGGAGCTTCACATGAAGATGAATACGGTGAATGATGAACAAAAAGAATTACAGGATCGCATGCAAGAATATTCAACGCCGAATAAAAATCATGATGTTCTTAAGGCTTTGACTGGAAATTGGAAGGCCGATGTCAAAATATGGATGAATCCATCGGGCCCGCAGGAATTTGAAGGGATCAGTAAAACCCAAATGATTTTGGGTGGACGTTTTCTGGAACAAACATTTCACGCGACCATGATGGGCCAACCCTTTGAAGGACGGGGAATTTGGGGTTATAACAATCTGACTAAAGAATATTCGGGCATATGGATTGATAATAAATCTACCGGCACCATGATCAGTTCCGGAAAATATAATTCTGCCTCGAAGACATTGACGGAAGAAGGCAAAATGTCCTGCCCCGGTTCTCAAGAAACCAATGGCTGGTACAAAGCGGTCACCACGTTTAAAGATGCTAATCATTACACGTATGATTCTTACAGAAAGGATAAGGACGGCAAGGAATCAAAAACGATGAGCATAACCTATAATCGGTCTTAAAAATTATTAATGGAGGATTTATGGCGAAATCAAAAAAGATTATTAATCTTTTAATAAAATCATATTGGTCGGAAATAGAAACAGTGATGAATTATATCGCTCAATCCGTCAATCTAGACGGGGTGAGAGCCGAGGAAATTAAAAAATCTCTCCTCGCTGAAGTCGCCGATGAGTTAAGACATGCGCAGAGTTTGGCTAAACGCATTAAGGAGTTAGATGGAATCACGCCAGGATCAAAAGAATTTAAAGCGGAACAAACAAGCTTACAGCCTACTAAGGACACCACTGATATTGTAGCGGTGATCAAAGGTGTTATCGACGCTGAATCTTCAGCAATCAAACAATATAATGAACTGATCAAGGCTTGTGATGGTGAAGATTATGTAACGCAGGATTTGTGTATTAAGCTGCTCACCGACGAAGAATCACATAAAGCCACATTTGATAGTTTTTTGAAAGAATATGTGAAGTCGAAATGAATCAATAACTCTATGAACATACATTAAGAAAAGATCACACAAGAAAGGCGGACTATATGCAAAATACGGTCAAACATAATTCACGCAAAGAAAGAATATTTTCACCCGAGAATAAGACTAGTTTTTCACACCAAAATAAGGATCAAAACAGAATTGCTAAAGTACCAGAAACATCATCAAAGAAAGACGAAGCGCCGTCACTATTGACAGTAAACAAAGCTAAAAAATCCCTTCAGTATCTGAGTGGTTGGCAGTTAACGGCTGATCACAAAACGATTCATCGTGATTTCATCGTCACTAATTTTAATGCCGCTGTTGATTTAATTGATCGCATCGCTGTTATTGCCGAAGATGAAAACCATCATCCTGATATGCACTTAACGCAATATCGAAATCTTCGTGTGGCGTTAACAACGCATGACTTGGGTGGGCTTTCTGAAAAGGATTTTGCTGTAGCGACGAAAATCAATAACCTACCTATGCATACAAATAAAAATGATCATCGAGTAACCTTAGATCCGCCATCACAAAAGAAAGAGCAGGCGCCGATCAAAAAATCACAGGTTGGAAAAAAAGTTGCCTCAACCAAAAAAAAATTAGGTAAAACCTCTAGTTCAAAAAAGAATGGAAGTAAGAAAAAGTGAACGAACTTTAAAATCACAGGGAATTTGTATTTAATAAAGGAGAATGTATGGATGGTCAAGTGGATAAAATGAAGGGACGCGTTAAACAAGCGGCTGGTGATCTTACGAACAATAAACGTTTAAAAGACGAAGGTAAGGCCGATGAATTTCGCGGTACTGTTAAAAATAAAATTGATAAAGCCGCAAAGGAACTGAAAAAACAGGTTTAAACGCGGATTAGACGTTTAAGTAACGCAAGCCTCTGTAACTGTATGAGTTACAGAGGCTTTCTTTTCATCTAAAATAACCAGTCGCCGCACGCCTTATTATACTCACGTATAATTGATTAATTTCTGACCTTCCTTAAAATAATATTATGAATTTATTTCCTATTTTTGGATCATATTCGACGCTAATTCCATCTTGAAACTTAATAATACAAAAAAAAGAACATGGAGGGCTGTATGAAAAGTCTAAAGGAATATAAATTTGTAGAGAAAGAAATGACATATTTAAAATCCGGTAAGACAGGCCAGGTTTATTGGGACATTCCTAAGGAGCTCATGGACGGAGTATCTAATGATTGTCTCAAGATGCTTTATAAAAAAACAAACGTAGACCCTAATGACCTAGGCCTCGATGACGAAACAAATGATTTTTTGTGCGGGAAAGTTCCCGCTTCTTTGCCGGACTATTTTAATGAAGATGATGAAGAATAATTTTTTTTGAAATCCCGCTGATTTTAATTGTATTTTAATGCTCCATTAATTTAGGTTTTGGTACAGTATTTTATGAAAAATGTATGGATTCATTTTAAAGAAATAAATTTCGAGGATATAAATACCAAGGAGAATATTTGATGAATACAATCATTACCAAAGACGGCACACAAATTTATTATAAAGATTGGGGTTCTGGTCAACCCGTCGTATTTAGTCATGGATGGCCATTGAGTTCGGATAGTTGGGAGAGTCAAATGTTCTTTTTAGCGTCCAAGGGTTATCGCTGCATCGCGCATGATCGTCGAGGTCATGGCCGATCCAGTCAGCCTTGGGATGGTAATGAAATGAATACCTATGCGGATGATCTTGCAGCGCTGATAGATAAGCTAGACCTGAAGAAGGCTGTTCTTATCGGATTCTCGACGGGCGGAGGAGAAGTCGCGCGTTACATCGGCCGTCACGGCACAAAACGGGTGGCCAAAGCCGCGCTGATTTCTGCTGTACCGCCTTTGATGCTTAAAACTGCAGTCAATCCCGGCGGTTTGCCGATTGAAGTGTTCGACGGTATTCGTGCGGAATCAGTCGCCGACCGCTCAAAACTTTACAAGGATATCGCCAGTGGTCCTTTTTTTGGATTCAACCGACCGGGCGCGACAATTTCTCAAGGTATGATTGACTGGTTCTGGTTACAAGGGATGCAAGCTGGTCATAAAAATACATTTGATTGTATCAAAGCATTTTCTGAAACAGATTTTACCGATGATCTTAAAAAAATCGACGTACCTACACTCATCATTCATGGCGACGACGATCAGATTGTACCGATCGGTGCTTCGGGATTAGCCAGCGCAAAACTTGTTAAAAACTCCACCCTAAAGGTATATAAAGGCGCGCCCCACGGCCTGACTGAAACGCATAAGGAACAGCTCAATGCCGATCTACTGGCTTTTTTAATGAAATGATTTTCCTATAGTCGATATACTTATGTCGGTTTGCTTCTTCTGAATCCGTTTATCAAATAAATAAATCATTTTTGTTTAATTTAATACCAAGGGATTTAATGGATACCAAAACACCTTATAATCTTGCGATCGAAAATGTTGTTCAAACTTTTCAGACGAACGTTGATCAAGGGTTAAGTCAGAATGAAGTCCAGGGGCGCTTATCAAAGCATGGACGAAATATTTTTCCTCAGGCCAAAGAACCAGGATTAATTTCTATTTTTCTTCAGCAATTCTTAAGTCCACTTATTTATATTTTATTAGTAGCGGCGGGCGTAGCGCTTTATTTTAAGGAATGGCATGATGCTCTTTTTATTTTTATTGTTCTCGTCGCCAATGCAGCTATTGGATCATTTCAAGAATATTCAGCCCAGAAAAGCGCTCAGGCCTTGCGAAAATTAATTTCTGTGCAAGCTAAGGTCGTGCGTGATGGAAAAAATTTAAAGATTGATGCCGAAGAGCTTGTTCCGGGCGATATCGTTTTATTGGAATCCGGCGACAAGGTTCCGGCGGATCTTCGTTTGATCTCATCTCAAGGTTTAGAAATTGATGAATCTCTTTTGACGGGTGAATCGACGGCAGTTTCAAAACAAGCCGATATTGTTTTGGACCCGCAGACATCTTTGGGTGACCGTAAAAACATGACGTTTTTAGGAACACTAGTGACTCGCGGTCGTGGAAAAGGCATCGTCGTCGCAACAGGGTTATCTACCCAATTGGGAGAACTTGCGTCTTCTCTATTAACAGGGAAAGAAGGCAAGCCCCCGCTTCTCATCCGTATGGAACGTCTAACCCGAAGTATCGCCATTTTTATTGCGGTCGCTATTATTTTATTGTTTGTTCTTCAATGGCTACGAGGCGTTCCTTTAAAAGAAATATTTCTTTCCTCCATTGCGCTGGCGGTGTCGGCGATTCCAGAGGGATTACCAATTGCTATCACCGTCGCATTGGCGGTGGGTATGCGACGCATGGCCAAACGACAAGTGATTATTCGCAAGCTTTTGGCCGTTGAGTCTCTGGGTTCATGCACGTTCATTGCGTCTGATAAAACCGGCACACTCACTATGAATGAATTGAGCGTCGTACGTATAAGAATGCCGTGGGAAAAAGAATGGATGGTGACTGGAGTGGGTACAGTCCCTGACGGAAAAATCACTGATCAAGAGCAACCTTTAAATCCTGAGCAACAAAAATTATTACAATGGATTGCTCAAACCGTGTCGATTTGTAACGAAGCCGAACTCACTCATTCCGACGGTAAATGGGCATCGAGCGGAGATAGTGTGGATGTGTCTTTGCTTGTTTTGTCTCACAAGGCCGGCCTTCCTCCGGATGATATTAAGAAGAATCATCCTCAGGTCGCAACGATTCCGTATGAATCCCAAGAACAATTTGCGGCGGTACTTTATCAAACAGAACAAAAACAAGAAGTGGCGGTTAAAGGAGCGATGGAAAAACTCTTAACGATGTGCGATAAGATGGCGACCACCCAAGGAGAAGTCCCTATAGATGTGAAACTGATTGAAGACCACGCTCATCACCTGGCTGAACAAGGATTTCGTGTTCTGGCCACAGCGGGGGGAACTATATCCACCGAAGGAAAAAATTTCGATAAACAATCGCTTCATCACTTAACATTTTTAGGTTTGATAGGGATGATTGATCCGTTAAGACCGGAGGCTAAGGAAGCAGTGAAATCTTGTCAAAAAGCTGGTATACAGGTAGCGATGGTCACCGGTGATCATCCCGTAACGGCATTGGCTATTTCCCGGGAACTACAACTTGCCGATGACATGTCTCAAGTCGTAACCGGCAAACAAATAGAGGAAGCAAAAAATAAAGAATCCAATGCTTTAGATTTGCTCACCAAAAACGCGCGCGTTTTTGCCCGCGTGGAACCTCAGCAAAAATTATTTATTGTTGAATCGTTAAGCCGCCAAGGGCATTTCGTTGCTGTCACCGGCGACGGGGCTAATGATGCTCCTGCCTTACGTGCAGCTCATGTTGGAGTGGCGATGGGAAAACGAGGAACAGACGTTGCCCGGGAAAGTGCTCAGCTGATACTGGCGGATGATAATTTTACATCCATCGTCGGAGGTATTGAAGAAGGCCGTGTGGCCTATGCGAATGTCCGAAAAGTTATTTTTCTCGTCATTTCAACGGGCGCTGCCGAGATCATTATTTTTGCGTTAGCTGTGTTTACCAACTTGCCACTGCCGCTTTTACCAACGCAATTGTTATGGCTGAATCTGGTCACTAATGGTATTCAGGATGTTTCTTTGGCCTTTGAACCCGCCGAGGGAGATGAATTGAAAAAACCGCCGCGCTCACCTCAAGAGCGCATCTTTGATCCATTGATGATTAAACGGATTTTTCTTTCCGCGACGGTGATGAGTGTTGTATCTTTTTTGCATTATCGTCATCTGCTCGACATAGGATGGACGACGGAAGCCGCCCGTAACAGTGTTTTGTTACTTATGGTTTTATTCCAGAATGTGCATGTGATGAATTGCCGTTCAGAAGTTAAATCATTTTTAAATCAAAATCCGTTGCGCAATCGCATTTTATTTTTTGGGACAATTTCAGCTCAGCTTCTACATATAATCGCTATGTACACGCCCGGGTTAAAAGATATTCTTCATATTGAGCCAGTTTCGCTCGGACATTGGGCGCAGTTATTGTCCATGGCTTTATTAGTTTTGATTGTCATCGAGTTTCATAAATTTATTTCTAGACGGTCGCAGAGAAAAAATGAGCCAAAATCAGCACAGAATAAATAATAGCGGATAAAATCAATCATGGAATTATTAAATACAGATTGGGAAAAGTTATTTTCTCCAACCATGTCTTTGTTGGAGATTTTCATACCAAAGAAGAGCTTTCAAGCCAGATCCATGAACAAGGACTTGATCATGTTTCAGAAGTAAGCGAGGCTTATTTAGAAGGTGATGGACAGATCAGTATTATAAAGAATAAGAAGTCATAATGAAATCAGCTAAGAATGTTTTAAGTGAATGCGCTCATATCAGTAATAGCCCTGCCGATTATACCTAGGTATAATTGATTAATTTAGCCCCGCCTACAATACTATTACCGGATCTGACTGGTTTTCTTGATCAACTTTTGCTTCTAACTTTATCTATTGAGCCTGCCTGCAGGCAAGGAGAACAGTATTATGTCGTCGGAAAGAAAAAAAATTTATATCGTAGACGATGATGAGTCCGTTTGCCGCGCGCTTAAAACTCTTTTAATGACGTATGAATTTGACGTAGAAACGTTTAATTCTTCTCAAAGTTTTTTTGACGCTGTACCTAATGATAGACCGGGTTGTTTAGTGCTCGATATACATATGTCAGGACTGGATGGGTGGGCCGCGCAGAAAAAAATTCTTGAATCCGGTTCAAAACGGCCGGTTATTTTTATTTCGGCTGAGAAACAGGAGAGTGCCGCCGACCGGGCTTTAAAAGTAGGGGCGGTGGGTTTTTTACAAAAACCGTTTAACGGCCAATCATTGGTTGATCTGATCAATGCAGCCTCTAAAAGTAATGATATCATAGAAACAGCGGCGCTGTAGGAAACGCATTGTAATGGCCTTCCATTGTGGCTATAATAAACTTCATAACAAAAGATATGAATGAAAAAATCGGTAAAAAAGTCAAGTAAATCCAATCATCCCAAAACTTCGAAAACTCCTCATATTAGTCAGAATGCCTTAAAGCCAAGTCATATCAAAAAGCCACTCGTGAAAAAAGTCACCCGTAATACGTTGGAAGAGCAAGTGCGTCAACAAACGGATGAAATTAATATCAGAAATGGGCAATTGAAACAAGGTGCTGACCGGGAAAAAGTCGCTGAGGAACAAATCCAAATTCAAACCAAGGCGATGGAATCGACGACAGACAGCATTTTTATTATTGATGCCAAGAAGTCATACTTTCCCATTATCTATGCCAATCCGGCTTTTTATAGTCTTACCGGTTATACAAAAAATGAAGTCGATGGGATAAATTATTTTTTACTGTATGGCTCCGATGCCGACTTACGTGTCGTCGAAGAAATAAAACAAACTATGCTTCAAGGAAAATCATTTCACGGCGAAATGTTGAATTTCAAAAAAGATGGTCAAAAATTTTGGAGTTCATTGCGTATAGCGCCGGTGCGTAATAAAAAAGGTAATACCACGCATTATCTGGGCATTCAAACCGATATTACATTAATGAAGCAAAGAGATTTAGAGATCGAGGAACAACGCGAAGAGCTTTTGCATGTCACACGGGTCGGCAAGCTCGCGGAGTTTGTTTCATCTTTGGCGCATGAAATCAGCCAGCCTTTGACGGCCATTCTTTCTTATGCTCAAGCGGCCCAGCGTATGTACGCCGGCAAAGAGCCCAAATTACAGGAAATTTTGCAGTATATTATTAATGACGATCAGCGAGCAGCGGAGGTCATTCGACGGTTAAGGATGCTGTTAAAGAAAAGTAAACCCACCTTTGAGCCGCTTGATATCAATAATCTGATTAAAGATACAGCCACACTTATTATGACGCACATTACGGTAAGAAATAAGATGATTAAATTTGAATTGGATAGTCATCTCCCGCTCATCCAGGGGGATCGAATACAACTGCAGCAAGTGCTCTTGAATCTTATCAGTAATAGTTTAGAAGCCATGGAAGAAAGCCGTGATTCGAGTGAACTGCTCATCAGGACATCACGCAAAGATACCGACACGATTATGGTGGAGGTAAAAGATTCCGGATCCGGTATTTCAGCCAAAAATATGAGCAAGCTTTTCACCCATTTTTTTACGAGTAAACCTAATGGATTGGGCATGGGCTTGCCGATCAGCCGCTCCATCGTCGAGGCGCATGGCGGACGATTGAATGCGGTGAATAATCCTGATCGCGGGGCGACTTTTAATTTCACCCTTCCCATTAGTATCGAGAACTCTCTATGAGTGACCGTCGGTCGATGATTTATGTGGTTGATGATGATATTTCGGTGGGCAGAGCGCTTACATTGTTATTACAATCACACGGATTTAGAGTGGAAACATTTACAGAGGCAGCCAGTTTTTTAACTTTTAAACACCTTAAAGTACCATCATGTTTGCTCCTCGATATCAGCCTACCGGGTATTAATGGGCTTATGCTTCAGGAACAAATGGTGCAGCAAAGAATTAATATTCCCATCATTTTTATTACCGGGCACGGCGATGTTCCCAAAAGTGTGAAGGCGATCAAAGCTGGTGCTATTGATTTCTTTATTAAGCCTTTTATCACGGAGAAATTACTTGATGCGATCGCACTTGCTCTTACCGAAAGCAAAGCCAATAATAAACAACAAGCTGAAAAAGAAAAAATTTGGCGAAATATCAAGACACTTTCTCCTCGGGAATTGGAAGTCTTTCGTCTCGTTGTCAGTGGAATGCTAAATAAACAAATTGCCTCAAAAAGAGGAACAGCCCTTCAAACGATTAAAGTTCACCGCGGCCGGGTTATGCAAAAAATGCAGGCGAAAACCGTAACCGAACTTATTCATTATGCCCAAAAAGCCGGACTTACGTCCCTCCAGTATTAATTACTCAGTTATACCCCGGTAGCATTGATTCATTTTTATTCCAGCCTACAATAAACCATCGACGTAAAAAACTTAAGCTGTATAAAATTAATTTGAGGGAAAAGTCATGATGATAAAACCTAAGCTTCAAAAAGCTCTTAACAAACAGGCCAATGTAGAATTAAATGCCTTTTATTCTTACTTATCCATGTCTTTGTATTTCGAATCTTGTTTTATGCCGGGATGCGCGAATTGGTTTAAAATTCAATCCAATGAAGAATTCAATCATGCGATGAAATTAAATGAATTTATCATTACTCGCGGAGGAAAAGTCGTTTTAATGGCGATTGATGCACCACAAACAGAATGGAAATCTTTTTTATCTGTGTTTGAAGAGGCTTACACGCAGGAATTAAAAGTCAGTGCGCAAATCAATGACATTATGGATTTGGCGAAGAGTGAACGCGATCACGCTACAGAAATTATGCTGCAATGGTTCGTGACTGAACAGGTCGAGGAAGAGGATACGGCTAATAATAACGTTGAACGGTTTAAATTGATTAAGAATAATCCTGACGGAATTGTAGTGTTTGATCGCGAGCTTGGACAACGTAAATGAATAAAAGTAAAAAGGTTAATCAAAAGAAGACAGCCATTAAGGCGATAAAGTTTGAATCCAAAATGGTCGTGAAGGCCAAGTTTATGCCGCCTCGAATTTATCAGGCTTATCGTCAAAAAGAAGGGTTTGCATTCTACGATTGGCCGAATACAAATTGAGTTTTGAATAGTAACGATTCAAGTTTTTAGTCGCTCTTGTCGACGTAGAATATAAAAAGGAGATATAAATGGGTACAGAAACTTTACTGTTAGTTTTATTAATTATTTTTTTGGTAGCAGTCTTACCTATCTGGCCGCACAGCCGCTCATGGGGATATGCGCCGACGGGTGTTTTCACGGTGGTGGTGGTTATTTTTCTTATTTGGGTACTGTCGGGGGAAAGTCCTTTTTTTAGACAAACAGGACAAGATATTCAATCCGCGGTTCAAGATGCGGGTGACGATATTAAAGAGATGGGACGTGATGTGGGCGATTCTATTAAACGTACTGTTCGATAAGTAATGATATTTAAAAAATTATGATTTTAAAGTAAAATGGGACAGACATAATTTCCTGATTGTGTCTGTCCTTTTAATTATTGGTCGGAGATTCTTTGTGAAAGAAATGATTAAAAAAATATCTTGGTTTATTCAGCGTTGGAGTGTTCGCTCGCGCGGAAAACATTTAGGCAAAAAGCATACCCTCGAATTACCCTTACGCTCAGAATTGTTCAGTATCGATCAAATGAAACAACATGGTAAGACTCTTGCCAGTTCCCATAAATTAACGAAGAAACGTGCTTCCCAATCACTCTTAATTCGATTAAAAGAGAATGAAAATGTTTTGATTGAAACGCAGGCATCATTAATCGCCGCGGTCAAGGCCAAACGTTTGATCACACCGGCGGGGGAATGGCTGCTCGATAATTTTTATTTGATAGAAGAACAGACGCGGACGGCAAAGAAGCATTTGCCCAAAAGTTATCATCGTGAATTACCTCTTTTAATCAGTGGTCCATCCGCCGGCCTTCCACGGGTCTATGACATTGCTTTAGAAATGATTGCTCATGGCGATGGCCGGGTGGATCATGAAACCCTCAGCAGTTTTATGGTGGCTTATCAAAAAGTTACGCCGTTAAATTTGGGAGAACTATGGGCCATTCCCATTATGTTACGTTTTGCCCTCATTGAAAATCTTCGTCGGGTAGCAACCCGAATTGGCGCTGTCAGAACCGATCAGGATTTAGCTAATTTTTGGGCGGACCAAATGACGATGATCGTAGAAAAAGATCCGAAAAGTTTAATCTTAATCGTCGCTGATATGGCGCGGTCAAATCCGCCTATGTCGAGCGCGTTTGTCGCTGAACTCACTCGCCGCCTGCAAGGGCAAAGTTCTGCCTTGGCCTTGCCGCTCAGCTGGATTAGGCAATGGCTTTCTGAAGCCGATTTAACGATCGAACATTTGGTTCAAGAGGGAAATCAACATCAGGCATCTAATCAGGTTTCGATCAGTAATAGTATCGGCAGTCTGCGTTTACTGGGAGCTGTGGATTGGCGGAAATTTGTTGAGTCGATGAGTATTGTTGAAGAAACTTTGCGTCAAGATCCTAGCGGATATTATCGGCAAATGGATTTTGCGACCAGGGATCGTTATCGCCACGTTATTGAACATTTCGCCAAACACAGTGAACTCTCCGAAGGTGAGGTGGCGCAAAAAGCTATTAAATTAGCGGGTGATGCTTCTGAAGAAAAAGGTGCTAAGGATCGCGCCGCTCATGTTGGATTCTATTTAATTGACAAAGGACGCCCACAACTTGAAAAAAATGCGCGCACACATTTTTCTTCCGTTGATATCTTATCTAAAATAGCTAAACGTTTTTCATTGGTATTGTATCTGGGAGGCATAGCTTTAATCACATTTCTCTTCACCTGGGTTTTATTATCTGAGCCGAATATTTATGATATCCCTTATTGGGGAATTATTATTTTTAGTATTTTGTTAATGACGTCCTTTAGCCAATTGGCTTTAGAAATAATTAACTCTCTAGCCATGTTGATCTCCACGCCGCATCTGCTGCCGCGCATGGATTTTTCAAAAGGAATTCCGTCGGAATTTCGCACCTTAACGGTTGTTCCCACCATGATCACTAGTTCACAAAATATAGAAAGTTTGATCGAAGCTTTAGAGGTGAGATTTTTAGCGAATCGTGAAGAACATTTACATTTTGGTTTATTGACTGACTTTTCAGATGCTGATGAGGAAACATTGCCTGAGGATTCGGCATTGTTAAAGCTCGTCGAAGAAAAGATTGAAGAGCTTAATACAAAATATACAAACGGTAAATATGACATTTTTTATCTTTTTCATCGCCCGCGGCGTTGGAATTCTAAGGAAGAAATATGGATGGGCTATGAACGTAAACGGGGAAAATTAGCCGATTTAAATTGGCTTTTAAGGGGAGGGCCTATCGATAATTTTTCAGTTATCGTCGGAAGAATCGATGTTTTACAGAATGTAAAATATATCATCACACTAGATACAGATACAAAATTTCCCCGTGATTCTGCCCGACAGCTGATTGAAACTATGGCGCATCCGCTGAACCAAGCCCGTTATGATGAAAATAAACAATGTGTTTGTGAAGGGTATGGGATTCTTCAGCCGCGGGTAAGCATGAGTTTACCGGTAGCGAATAGTTCTTACTATGCGCGTTTATATGGAGGTGAATCAGGGATAGATCCCTATACGCGCACTGTTTCCGACGTGTATCAGGATGTATTTGAGGAAGGATCATTTATTGGTAAGGGTATTTATGATTTAGACATATTTGAGCGGGCCCTCAAAGGACGTTTTCCTGAAGGCAAGATTCTTAGTCATGATCTTTGGGAAGGATGTTATGCCCGTTCAGGTCTAATAAGTGATGTGGAGTTATATGAAGAACATCCTTCTCGTTATAGCGCGGATGTTAAACGTAGGCACCGATGGATCCGTGGAGATTGGCAATTGTTGGGATGGCTGTGGTCAAACGTTCCAGCGTCCGACGGGCGGTATCAGAAGAATACTTTATCTTTATTATCTCAATGGAAGATTTTTGATAATTTACGACGCAGTCTCGTTCCCGCGGCATTAATGCTTATTTTATTGTTGGGCTGGACAATCTTTTCATTGCCTAAATTTTTGACGTCAATCGTCATTGGGATTATTTTTCTTCCGGCCGTAATCTGCTCTATTTTTGATGTGCTTCATAAATCAAAAGAGGTTTTATGGGGACAGCATTTAAAGACGGTTATTCATGCAACGGCTTGGCGTTTTGCTCAAGGCGCCTTTACATTGGTTTGTCTTCCGTATGAAGCCTATTTCAATGTGGACGCGATTATACGTACGTTGGGACGAATGTTTATCACCCGTAAGCGGCTTTTAGAATGGAGTATATCCACCGATAAGACTTCGACGGATTTGATAAGTTCATTCCGTTCTATGTGTATCGGCCCGATCATTGCCCTGCTGATGTTTATTGTATTGATGATAACAAAACCATGGGCATTAACGGCGGCTGGACCAATTTTATTGTTATGGTTTGTTTCACCGGCCATTGCCTGGTGGGTGAGCCGTCCATTGACTCAACGCAAAGTTAAACTGGATGCGCATCAATTTCTTTTTCTTCGAAAACTTTCCCGTCGGACGTGGGGCTTTTTTGAAAATTTTGTCGGCTCTGACGACAATTGGCTGCCGCCTGATAACTATCAGGAAAATCGCGGTTTCAAAATTGCGCATCGCACTTCACCTACTAACATCGGCTTAGCGCTTTTATCAAATTTATCAGCCTACGATTTTGGTTACATTAACTCTCGATCATTGATCGAGCGTACTCAGAATACTTTTAATACGATGGGACGTTTGAAACGATATCGTGGACATTTTTATAATTGGTATGATACACAGTCTTTACAACCGCTTCTTCCTAGCTATATATCAACGGTTGATAGCGGTAATCTGGCTGGTCATCTTTTGACTTTACGGACGGGCTTGTTAGCTATCAGCGACGATGCAATTGTGGGATCACGATTATTCGAAGGCTTGAACGATACATTCGCTGTTTTATTAGAGTCAATTAAAGATACCAATTTGGTGCTGATCGATCCGATAAAAAAAGAGCTTGATGAGGCTTGTTCATTAAGACCGCAGAGCCTTGAACAAACACAAAAATTTCTCAAGCAGTTGCTTCATTACGCTGAAGAACTTATCAGTAAACATTCTTTTGTTTCGGTAGAAACAACAGAGTGGGCCCAGGCTTTTATTCTTCAATGCCGAGAAGCTCTTAATGATTTAGAATTTTTTATTCCCCAAAATCTTTCTAATATTACAGGCATACCAACTTTGCGTGAACTAGCCAAGATGGACGGCGAAGTCGGTATCCGTGCTCAGCAGCGTATGGCTGATATTGATCGTCTGGCGCAGCAATCGAATGATTTTGCTCAGGCGGAATATGACTTTCTTTATGATTCTACACGCCATTTGTTATCGATCGGTTATCACATCCAAGAACGTAAATTAGACTCAGGCTTTTATGATCTTTTGGCGTCGGAGGCGCGTTTATGTTATTTCACCGCCATTGCTCAAGGGCAATTACCTCAAGAAAGCTGGTTTACTCTCGGGCGTTTGCTGACGACGATTGATAGAAAGCCGATGCTTTTATCATGGAGCGGTTCAATGTTTGAATACTTGATGCCGCTGCTTGTTATGCCGACTTATGAAAATACATTGCTGGATCAAACTTATCAAGCCGTGGTTGAAAGACAAATTGAATATGGAAAACAACACGGAGTTGCCTGGGGTGTTTCAGAATCGGGTTATAATACCGTCGACGCCAGCCTTAATTATCAATATCGCGCCTTTGGTGTACCTGGATTAGGATTTAAACGCGGCTTAGCTGAAGATTTAGTGATTGCCCCCTATGCTTGTGCTTTAGCCTTGATGGTCGCTCCTGAGGAGGCCTGTGCCAATTTGCAAAGGCACGAGAGTGAAGGCGTCATGGGGAAATACGGATTATATGAGGCGGTTGATCATACGCCGTCACGTCAAAGGCGGGGAAAATCAAGTACGATCCTGCGTTCATATCTGGCTCATCATCAAGGCATGAGTCTTTTATCTTTAGCTTATTTATTATTAGATCGCCCCATGCAAAAACGATTCAACTTGGATCCGCTTTTTCAAGCCACGATGTTATTGCTTCAAGAAAGAATTCCAAAGAGTATTCCATTATATGTTCATGTCAATGAACTTTCTAATGTCCGCACACTTTCGACGGAAATACAAACACCGATTCGTGTTCTTAATAGTCCAAATACAGCCGTACCGGAGGTTCAATTATTATCGAATGGCCGATATCACGTAATGATCACTAATTCCGGCGGAGGTTACAGCCGGTGGAAAGGTTTGGCGGTCACACGTTGGCGGGAAGACACGACTTGCGATAATTGGGGAATATTTTGTTATATTCGTGACATGACAAGCGGTAAGTACTGGTCAACGACTTATCAGCCGACACTTCAGAAACCAGAAAATTATGAAGCGATTTTTTCAGAAGGACGCGCGGAATTCCGACGACGTGATTATGATTTAGACACGTATACGGAGATTGTTGTTTCACCGGAGGATGATATCGAATTACGTCGCGTGCGCATTACGAATCGTTCACGAGTAAAACGCACGATTGATGTAACGAGTTATGCGGAAATAGTATTGGCCCCTCAGGCAGCGGATGCATTGCATCCTATGTTTAGTAATCTTTTTGTTCAAACAGAAATTATTACTCGTCAGCAAGCCATCTTTTGTTCTCGACGCCCACGTTCTGTCGACGAGCATATACCTTGGATGTTTAATTTGATGGCGGTGCATGGAGCGGAGGTTCAAAATATTTCTTATGAAACTGATCGTATGCAGTTTATCGGACGCGGCCATAATATTTCTAAACCGCAGGCAATGGGCCGCTCAAAAATTCTTTCCGGTAGTCAGGGTTCGGTACTAGATCCCGTCGCCGTTATTCGTAGTCAAATGGTGCTTGAACCAGAACAAACAGTCACGATTGATATGGTTTCGGGCATTGCGGAATCGCGTGATAAAGCTTTAACGCTCGTCGATAAATATCAAGATCGTCGGATAGCGGATCGAGTATTTGAGTTGTCGTGGACACATAGTCAGGTCGTTTTACGGCAGATCAATGCCACCGAGACAGATGCGCAATTATACGGGCATCTGGCTAATTCCATTATTTATCCGCATTCTTCGCTTCGCGCAGATCCGAATGTTCTTATACAAAATCGTCGAGGACAGAGCGGCTTATGGGGGTACGCTATTTCCGGTGATCTGCCGATTATCATTCTTCAAATCGGAGACCCAGCAAATATCGAATTGGTTCGCCAGGTGGTGCAGGCGCATACCTATTGGCGATTAAAAGGTTTGGCCGTCGATCTATTGATTTGGAACGAAGCACTTTCTGGTTATCAGCAATTACTTCAAGAACAAATTATGGGATTAATCAGCGCGACCAGCCAAACAAAATTAGATCAAAAATCCGGAGAGATTTTTGTCAGACCAGCTGAACAAATATCAGAGGAAGAACGGATTTTACTTCAATCAGTTGCTCGAATTATTATTTCAGACCGTAAGGGAACATTAACTCGTCAAGTGAATCGTGCCATTAATATCGATGTTCCAGTGGTTCGTATGAATCCCGTTAAAACACAGCGTTCCGAATTGGCGATGACCTTGGACAGACCTGATAAAGATTTAATTTTCTTTAATGAAATCGGAGGATTCTCGGCGGACGGACGTGAATATGTCATTAAACTTTCCTCGGGACAAGTGACACCTTTACCTTGGGTGAATGTTTTAGCCAATCCGCATTTCGGAACTGTCGTTTCAGAAAATGGACTTGCATACACTTGGAATGAAAATGCCCATGAATACCGTTTGACACCATGGAATAATGATCCCGTCAATGATTTTACGGGCGAGGCTTTTTATTTACGGGATGAAGAGACGGGACATGTGTGGTCGCCAACTCCTTTACCACGTCGGTCGGAACAACCCTACACCATTCGACATGGATTCGGATATAGCGTATTTGAACATAATGAAGGCGGGCTTCATTCGGAATTGAAGGTTTATGTTGCGACGGATGCGTCGGTAAAGTTGTCTGTTCTTAAAATACGTAATAAATCCGGCCGTACTCGTCGGCTTTCAGCGACGGGTTATATTGAGTGGGTTCTTGGAGATTTACGGTCAAAGACCTCCATGCATGTAAACACAGAAATAGATTCTTCAAACGGAGCGCTTTACGCTCGTAATTTTTATAATACAGAATTTGCCGGAACTATGGCCTTTTTTAGTGTCGATGATCCTTTTAGGATGGTGAGCGGTGATCGCGCGGAATTTATCGGACGCAATGGTACACTGCGAAGTCCAGCTGCGCTAGAACGCACTCATCTTTCTGGCAAAGTAGGAGCAGCGTTAGATCCTTGCGCGGCCATTCAAGTTCCATTTACTTTAAATAATGAAGAAGAGCGGGAAATTGTTTTTACATTGGGTGCTGGGAAAAACATTGACGATGTTCGTCTTTTAATTCAACGTTTTTGCGGAGCGGCGGGAGCACGCGACGCTTTGAAATTTGTATCTGAATATTGGACGAAAACACTGGGTGCGGTGCAGGTGGAAACACCCGACGAATCACTCAACTTAATGGCTAATGGTTGGTTACTTTATCAAACACTGGCTTGTCGACTTTGGGCGCGCAGTGGTTATTATCAATCGGGCGGCGCATTCGGTTATCGTGATCAATTACAGGATGTGATGGCGCTTATTCACAGTGAACCTCGTCTCGCACGAGAACATTTACTCTTATGCGCGGCGCATCAATTTCAAGAAGGAGATGTTCAGCACTGGTGGCATCCGCCGGTGGGACGCGGGGTGCGCACACATTGTTCAGATGATTATCTTTGGTTAGCTTTGGCGACCTGTCATTATGTTCTTCGTGTTGGTGATACAGGTGTACTGGATGAGGTGACTCCTTATATCCGTGGACGGGCGGTGAATGCGGATGAAGATTCTTATTATGACTTGCCTAGTCAATCGTCGGAACGGGGGACTTTGTATGAACATTGTCAGCGAGCTATTATGAGAGGTTTTAGTTTTGGGGTTCATGGTTTACCTTTGATCGGTTCTTGTGATTGGAATGATGGAATGAACCTCGTCGGTCAACATGGTAAAGGTGAAAGTGTTTGGTTAGGATTTTTCTTATATGAAGTGCTTATGCAGTTTATGAAGGTTGCTGAACAGCGTGGTGATGCGGTTTTCGTTAAGGTGTGCCAAACCCAAGCGAATATATTGAGTCAGAATATTGAAAAGAACGGTTGGGATGGAGAGTGGTACCGAAGGGCGTATTTTGATGATGGATCAGTGCTAGGATCGGCGAGCAATACAGAATGCCAAATTGATTCTATTGCTCAAAGCTGGTCGGTGCTTTCTAATGCGGGTGATCCGAAACGAATGCGCATGGCCATGCAAGCTCTTAATCAGCGTCTTGTCCGCCGAGATAGTCAAATCATTCAACTTTTTGACCCGCCGTTTGATAAATCCGATTTAAATCCAGGCTACATTAAAGGTTATGTGCCCGGCGTGAGGGAAAATGGTGGACAATATACTCATGCGGCGATATGGGCGGCCATGGCCTTTGCTCAATTAGGTGATAGTCAGTACGCATGGGAACTTTTCCATATGATCAATCCAATCAATCATGCAAAATCATTAAAGGATATGAATACTTATAAAGTAGAACCGTATGTCATCGCGGCAGATGTTTACGCCGTTTCACCTCATGTTGGTCGTGGCGGATGGACTTGGTACACAGGCTCAGCGGGTTGGATGTATCGGTTAATTTTGGAATCACTTTTGGGATTAAGGCTTGAGGTGAATAAATTGTACGTCGAGCCATGTTTTCCTAAAGAATGGAAAGAATTCAAAATACATTATCGTTATCGGGAAACCGTTTATCATATTCATGTTGTCCAATTGTCGGCTGGTAATCAGCAGAAAATTATAACTGTAGATAATATTAAGCAATCAAATATGGAAATTCTGCTCATTGATGATCATCAAGAACATCACGTAGAAGTACACATACCTATCAAAAAGGAATAATACATGGAATTTTTCTCAAAAATAGCGAAGTGGATTTCCGAAAAAACGGCCGAAGCCTGGGCCGGATCCTCGGCATGCCTGCTTGTTTTAGTTTGGGCTATAGCGGGAATTCCACTTCATTTTGATTTACATTGGCATCTGATGATTGGAACGCTCGCCGCTGTTATCTCCATCATTATGCTTTTTGTCATTCAAAATAGCGAAAAACGCCATACCATCGCGATTCAACTCAAACTCGATGAAATCATCCGTGCCACCCAAGGCGCCCATAACGAAATGATTGACATTGAAAAGCTCACCGACGAGGATTTGGCTAAGATTCAGAAAAAATACGGCTTACTGGCTGTGAAGATTAAGGAAGATTTGCAAAACGGTAAGCTTGATACGCACACCCCCGATGTCAGCAAAATCATTGACGAAGAAAAGCAGCCATAAAAAAATTATCTTAATGTGAAAATTTTTTTATTCATTGGGTGACAGCGACGACTTAGCGATACCTCGGTACAATTGATTATTTTGCATCATCCCGCCAAAATACCTTCATAAGGTTTTTTTAACTTTCAAAGATTATAAAAAATATCTGCGCCCGCTTCGACCCGAAACCCAGCGCGTGAGAACTCTTCAGAGAACGAATAAAAAAAAGGAAATAAAATGCTGAAAAATAATACCCAAAGCAAGACCGAAGCAATCACTAACAAAATTTCTAATACCGCGCACATTAAGTCAGAAGATACCCAAATAAAAGGATTGTTGGATGAACGTTCCGTACAGTTGCGCGCTTATGACCTTTATTGCGAAAAGGGCGGAACGGCCTTGGATAATTGGCTGGAAGCCGAGCGAATTTTAAGTAAAAGCGATACGCTCGTCTCTAGCTTTATCAGCGAAGGTAATCCAAACACGCAAAAATAATGGTACCAAATGGTTAATCTTCAGTTATACCTCGGTACAAT